>JADLDX010001058.1 GCA_020846515.1 Pirellulaceae bacterium | reverse complement strand
GTCTCTGAAGCTGAATCAAGCCGCCAGCGCTCCCTTTGATTGGCTGTTCTTGGAGATGAGTCGTCTGCAGTTGAGCCAGCGAAATGATCCGTCTACGCTATCTCAAACCATGCTCCAAGAGCTGATAAACACCAAGAACGCCCTTCAAGGTAAAGCCACACAAAATTCAAATGGTAAACAAGCACAGGCCTGGCTTGAACAAGAACAGCAGAAACAATCGCAAAAGCGACTAACAAGCGTCAGCTTCACACAAACACGTTACCTCGAAATTCCGCTGTTCATGGATGAGCTCAAGAAATGTGCCAAGCACGTCGACTCATCCGATTCGCGATGAGGGCGCATTCGCTTGAGAAAACAGGAGCAGCTGCCGCAGGCTCATGCCATGGTTCAAGTTGTTTTGGGACAACATTGACAACCTGTTTCATGACATCTCATCTCTGACCGGTACGTCGAATGGCGAGCGTGATCCGGAATCCCATCACAACAGCCACGCCACAGCCAACGAATCCGGGTACAGAAAATCCGAGCAATGTTGGGCGAACCTGATTGCTACATAAGGCGGCGGAACCCATGAACAAAGCTGCGGTGAGAATCCCCATCACCAGCCGGTTGACCACGGGCTCCAGCCGCCTATGTTGTAGATGAACATCGAATTTGCCCTGCTTAAGATTGCGCAGAATGTCGGCAGTGTCTCTGGGCAGTATGGTTAGAAAATGCTCCCAGTCCTCGATATTGGCCTTCAAACGGCCGAGCAGCCTTTTGGCGGCGAATCGATTTCTCAGCGCCTTCCTGCCGTATGGTTCTATGAGTTCGGCCACGCTAAAGTGCGGGCAGAGCTGTTGGGCTGTTCCTTCCAGCATGATCAGCACCTTGATTAGCATGGCAACTTTGGCTGGCAAGTAGATCTTATTGTCCTGAATTATCCGCACGACTGCGTTGAGACAGCCGCTGAGATCAAAGTCTTTAAGAGATTGCGTTGAGTAATCATCGAGCAGATCCTGGATCGCTACCTTCATAGCCGGCCGGTCGTAATCACTCGGCACATTTCCGATTCGCGCCACAGCCTCCGTGATTTTTACGGCGTCATGTCGCACCGCTGCGATCAAACCCAATTCGAGATCCTCACGCAGTGTGTCATCAATCCGTCCGACCATACCACAATCGAGTATCGCTAACTCTGTCAGGTTACGCCCGTCCGCTGGCAGGCGATCCCTTAGCACCATAAGATTCCCAGGATGGGGATCAGCGTGATAAAATCCGTCGCGGAAAATCATTCTCACAAATAGGTTGGCACCGCGCCGCGCGAGACTGTCCAGATCCAACCCGGACTCCACTAGTTTCGACTTTTCAGAAAGGCTGATCCCTTCGAACCGCTCCATCGTCAGCACACGTCTCGAGCTTAACTCGGGAAATGGCTCTGCAAAACGAATCCCAGCCTCATCAGCGAAGGTCTTGCGGAACCGCTGCATGTTATGCAGCTCGCGACCAAAATCAAGCTCTTGCAGAAGCGTCTTCTGAAATTCAAGCACGGTTTGAAGCGGTCGATATTGCGCGAGACCTGGAGACTGACGTTCTGCGATACCCGCTAACGTGTGCATAATCTCCAGGTCGTTGGTGATGACCTCTTCGATTCCAACATGCTGAACCTTAACTACAACCGATTGCCCTGCGTGAGTGGTCGCACGATGGACTTGCCCGATCGATGCGGATGCAAAAGCGATGGGTTCAAAACTGGCGTATAGCTTGGCTATGCTCCCACCTAACTCGGATTCGATCAACGCCATGGCTACTGCCGGATCGTCTGGCGGCGTGTCAGATCGCAGCTGGGACAACTCATCGGCGAGTTGCTTGCCAACCAAGTCAGGCCGAGTACTTAATATCTGACCAAGCTTGATGAAGGTCGTCCCAAGTTCCGTCAGAGCCAGTCGAATATGCTGTTCCGTGGTGAGCGTCTCGGATGCCTTGACGCCGAAGACCCGACCTAGCCATGGCATCGGCGAAGCGGACAGCCAATCGGCTAATCCGTGTTTGGCAAGAACTGCGACTACATGACGAAACCTATCCGCATTGCGTACAAGCTGTGGCACGACCATCAGATCCATAGGCGCACCTTTTCCTTGCCTTGACCTCATAGTCTGCTCACTCAAGCGAATGCCTTGAGCAGAGCATCGAACTTCACTTTGGTCGTTTTGTCATGGCGACTGATCGCAGGTATCTCACGATTGATCTCAAGCAGTTGGTAAACAACCATTTGAGCCACGCGAACTGAATATTCGACTATAAAGACAACATCATCGGCGATCTCTACGAACTGACTGACAAAAGCCAGGTTCCTCGAGTTCTTGGGAATAGGCAATGGTCGATCGGATTTAGAGCGCGGCATAAACATGCTGGTGATGTAGGGCATGCGGCAGGGAATACAATTGGCCTTTGAAAATACAAGCTCTTGATCAAAGTTCAGATGGCCGCTCAACTCACGAAGAATCTCTTCGCCATTGCAGTCCGACATAGGCTTTGGCACAAAGTTACCCACTCGATCGCCGTGCAGAGCGTAGCCCCAGAACACCTGAACATCATTGGGCTGGCTGACATAATGCGGCTGATGTGCCAGGACAATCGACATGTACCAATTGGAATCCTTGAAAGTGACAAGTCCGCCTGTTCCGGCTTTATTCCCGGACAAGTTTTCCATTTTATCGAAGAACACGCGATCGCTGAGCGTCACGGTAAACGATGGCCAGTTTGATTCTGCAATACTCGAATTGAACGCGGCCGGATTGCCAAACTCAGGACGACCCGCAGCTAGCTTCTCCCATAGGGCCCATCCGTTACTGTCAGCCTTAGTGCGTTTGTCGGGAGCTTGGCTCATCGAACCGAAGGTAGACGCATCCGTCATCGATCCATTTTGAAAGAGGACCAAGTCTTCGGACTGAATGGATATTGTTTCAGTATGTCCGGATTCGATCGTCTTCAGTTCCGTCACCTGAATGCTATCACCGCCTGAACCAAGCACGATGTCGGTGACAGTGCACCCTCTTCGAAATTGCACTTGCTGTGCTGTGAGCCAACTGACTAGTGGCCGTACCAAGGAATCAAATTGGTTGTAGATGGTACGTTTTACTCCAGCCAGAGTTTCGATTCGCGAGAACTCTTTCATAAACCGGTGTAGGTAGCGTTTGAATTCGACCGCGCTGTGCCATGGCTGAAAGGCAAACGTAGTTGACCACATATACCAGAAGTTAGTCGTGAAGAATTCGGGGGATAGCCAGTCTGTAATCCGCGTTGCCCCTAGTTTCTCTTCGCTCGATTCAGCCAGCGCCAGCAACTCTGTTCGGTCGGCCATACTGAAACCCATTGACTTCACGTCGAGAATCGTGCGGTTTCGATCAATCAATCTGGCCTTGGAACAGGACTTCATGACCTCATTAAATTCCACCGTCTCGTCGTAGACTGACTTTCCTGGATGCTCAAGAGACGGAATCGATTTGAACAATTCCCAAGTGCATTCATAGTTATCTGTAGTCAGCATCCGGCCGCCGCGCATCGTGTAACCGGACTTGGCATTGCCGCCGCCGTCCAGGCTCCCACCGAAAACGGGCAACGCTTCAAAGATGGTGATATGGCTGCCGGGTACTCCGCCATCGCGGATCATGAAGGCCGCGGCGGCTAACGAACCGATGCCGCTACCGATCATGAAAGCTTTTCTGTTGATCGACATTGTCTGCTGTCCTTAAAATGGTTAATCGTTTTCAAAACATGGCGGGGTTTTCAAGGATGAGTTGGTTCCAACCTTGGGTTCCAACGTTAATGCACACTTTGACTACAACGTTGGTTCCAAATTTGGTTCTAACCGTACCCCCGTCATCCAGCAGAACGGCGTCGATCTTAATGTGGGGCCGAAAACAGTGGGCTAGCGCCCTGCGGCTGATCAGTCGCAAGCGCGCGAGCGTCCGGATTAGTCGGACTTGTCGAAGTGCCATATCGCCTTCATCAAGCAACTGGCTTCACAACTTCGACTGTTTCGGAGTAGTTGTCACCAACTAGTTTCTTCGCCTTTTCAATTTGCTCTGAATCGCCCTTGAGAGTTACCAAGAACTTGCCAGCCTTGATTTCTGACTCATAACGAATAGCTTGATTCTTTGAGAATCCAAGACTTACCAAAGCACCGGCCAGAGCGCCTAAAGCACTGCCCGCGATGGCACCTTCGACGCCGCCTAACAGCGTTGCAGCCAGTGGGCCGACGATGACCAAAGGTCCAAGCCCAGGTACAATTAAGAAAGCTGCGCCAACCAAAATACCAAAGAAACCGCCTGTCCAAGCACCAACTCGAGCACCATCGCAGGCAGCTGATCCAGTAGTTAAGAATCCGATCGGCTTTTCAATGGCCTTAAAATCTTGACCGATGATGGACAGCTGGTCCATCTGCACTCCGTTTTTCTGTAGAAGCTTCACTGCGCTCTCCGCTGCATCGTGATTTGGGTAGACGGCGAGCAACGTAGCGCAATTCGTGGCGGTAACCGAGCTCATAAGAATCTCCAAGTGTTAGGTGTATCGAAACTGGCTATCGGTTTGAACTCGAAAGTCCATCGCCAGCATCATTACGCTTAACAACTTCGGAGTGAATCGAGGCATCGCTGGAAACGATGTGGTGGATACAACCAGCCCAGCCTTCCTCTGTGGTCTTGCTAGACGCGACCCTGCATCCAGGCACGTCGCTGCGGCAGCCTGGAACAACCTCAGTTCATGAGTGATTAAACCAACGAACAACTTTTGCAAGCTGAGTTCAGGGCGTACCCCGGCCCAGACTTGCATTCGGTTAGTGCCCTAGTCCAGAGCTGGACGCGCCCACGTGCGGAATATCATTGCCCTTGCCAATGTCTTCCGGCAAATCTTCCCCTCGTGAAAGCAGACCAAAATTGATTCAGAACACGACGCTCTTGGCGCCCCCAGCCAACGACTCGGGCCAAAGACGCTCAGGACGCTCAGAGTTGCTGTACCAGCTTGATCTTGCACCCAGGTCTATTCTTTTCGACCTCGATGTCGTTTGGGTTCTTGAAGGCTGGATCCACCGTCTTGATAGACGAATTGGCCAGTACGCTGCCGTGTCGACGCGCTTAGTAACGACCAGTGAAAAGCCCGATCAAGATCGCGATGATCGATAGGGGTGGTCGGTTTGGTTCATTTGAGGCGGAAAAGGGAG
>JADLDX010001057.1 GCA_020846515.1 Pirellulaceae bacterium | reverse complement strand
CACGTCCAGCGCCAGAAGGACCGCCGGAACGTGGATCGCCAATCTTCGGTTTACGACCCATCTCACTGGTTACCATCAGCAACGTCTGGTCGAGTAACTGACGATTGGCCAGGTCTTCCACCAAGGCTGAGAAACCCTGATCGAATTGGGGCAGCAGGTCATCTTTCAAACAGGAGAAATTATTACCGTGAGTGTCCCAGCCCCCACCGCTAGCGCACTTGCGTTTCTCAGCCCCCTTCGGGTCACCCATCCAAAATACAGTTACGAATGGCACACCCGCTTCAACCAACCGTCGCGCCAGCAACAGACTCAAGCCATTGATGCCTTCGCCATAGCGTTTGCGCAGCGCTTCGGGCTCGCGAGTTACATCAAACGCATCGGCCGTTCTAGATGACATCAGCAGCGATAAGGCTCGCTCCTGCTGACGATGCCAGGTTGTGCCTTGCGAAGTACGATCGAAGTTGCGTCGAGCGGCATCGACTGCGCCCAGTAGCTCGTGCCGTTGCTTCAGGCGTTCCGTCGACATGCCCGCATCCAACGTTAGAGCCGGGGCCTGAAACTTTAAGGGTTCCTCGCGCGAGCCATGGATATACAGTGGGTCAAACTCCGTACCTAAGCGAGCCGCGAATTGACCTGGGCGCGTATAGGTAGGCGCCCCTTCGACGTGCGGTAAGGTAATCGCGTTGGTTAAGTACGGGTGTGGCGGACGCTTGGCAGCCACCACAGTACCCATGAACGGCCAATCATCTTTATAGGGTGTGCGATTGTTACCCAGGCTCAAAAACGTTTGATCGGGTACATGACCGGTCAAGTTGTGATAATAACCGGCGTGATGGTCATTGGTGTTGACCGTACCGCCAATCGAATTGATCAGCGCGAGATGATGCGCCTGCTTGGCCAATAGCGGCAGATGTTCGCACAGTCGCACTTCGGGCGCCGAGGTGACGATGGGTTTGAACGGGCCGCGATACTCCAGCGGCGCTTCGGGCTTCATATCCCACATATCCACATGCGACGCACCGCCGCTGAGGAAAAACAGGATCGTCGATTTGGCTTTGCCGCCAGTGTTGGTTGTATCACCAGCTGACTGCGCTTGGAGACTCGCCCCCGCACGACCATAGACCAGCCCAGCCGCAGTGGCCGTGGAGGCAACTAAGAAAGTTCGACGCTGCATGGAAATGTTCCGTAAGGGATGACAGGCAAGTCAGCGCAAAGATCTGGGACTATCAGTACTTCATTACCGCCGCTTATATCATACCAGACCGCCACCGCTGAAAACCATCACAACTCGCCTCCACCTACCACAGAAATGTCAGCTCTTTTTCTTCCCGGCGGCTTGGATGCGGTCCGCGATGGATTGCAAATTATTCCCACGCAGAGCCCCTTCGATCAATTCGGGGAGCAGCGATGGGGTGCATGCAAAGCAAGGAATTCCCAGGGCGGCCAGCTTTTTCGCCAACGCTTCATCGTAACAAGGCGTACCGCTGTCGTTCAGGGCCAGCAGGCACATGACCCGCACTCCCGAACTGACCATCTCGCCCAGTCTACGTACCAGTTGCGATTGGTTGCCGCCTTCAAATAGATCCGTCAGCAGAATAAACAGTGTTTGCGCCGGTTCCTTAATGAATTGTTCGCAAAAGGCTACCGACTTGTTGATATCGGTACCGCCTCCCAACTGCACACCGAACAGCATGTCCACCGGGTCGTCGCCGCACTGTTCGGACAGGTCGACGACTTCGGTATCAAAGGCCACCACGTGGGTTTCCAAGGCTGGCAAACTGGCGAAGATCGAACCCACGACTGCGCCGTAGACGACCGAGTCGGCCATCGAACCACTTTGGTCCATATCCAGAATGACCGTCCAATTGTTTTGACGCTGGGCTCGCGAATAAAAGAAGACTCGCTCCGGGATGATCGTCTGCAACTGAGGATTGAAGTTCTTAAGATTGCGACCGATGGTCCATTTCCAATCGATGTTCGACGCGTTGGGGATCGGCGAGTGTTCGCGGCGGTTCAGCGCGCCCATGACGGCTTGTCGAATCTTTTGCTCGAGAGCCAGTTTTATTTTCTCAACCACGGCACGCACTACCATGCGGGCAGTTTCTTTGGTCCGCTCCGGAATCTGACCTTTCAAACTCATCAACGTCCCGACCAGTTGCACATTGGGTTGAACGTTTTTGAGCATCTCCGGTTCGAACAAGAGTTCCTTCATGCCTTTGCGATCGATGGCGTCTTGCTGGATGACGGTCACCACATCTTCGGTGAAGTAGGTGCGAATATCGCCGAGCCACTTGGCCATGCGTGGTGAGCTGCCTCCCAAGCCCGCGCTACGTTTCCCACTCGTGCCGGCACCTTCCTCCGTCTCGTCATAGATGGCCGACAAAGCTTCATCCATCAAGCACTGATCGGCCGTTAATTCCAACTGACCACCCCCGAATCCCGACAGTTGGTCTTGCGTCGACGCCCCCAGGATCAATCGCCAGCGTTTAAGTTGTTCTAGATCCATGTTGTTAGTTCTTTGTTCTTGGTTCTTGGTAGCCATCCGCTGCCAAGCGGTGGATTTTGCCTCTACAGCAATCCACCGTCTGGCGACGGGTGGCTACGGTCCACCGTCTGGCGACGGTGGCTACACGTCTCCAAAATCGAAATCGTTGAGATCGTTAAGTGCGGCTTCCTCTTTTTCAGTCATGGGTTGCTCGAGCAGTTCGCTTAGGTTGTCGGCGGCGACGCCCCAGTATTGGCCCAGGTTTTCTGCGATGGAACGTTTTTCAGCGGGACTGAAATTGCCAAACGCGCGGCGCAGGAACACTAGAGCGCGTTTGAACTGTTCATCGTCCAGGGACGAGACATAGTCGGCTAATTGCTCCCACAACGCCTGGCGCGCCAATAGGGCATAGCGGTTACGTTTGGACATGCCTTCAAACCAGCCGGCGCCCAGGTCGGCAGGTATGCCGGGTGATAAACGTCGAGAGACCTCGCGCGCTAGTTGTGCCGAGTCCATCAGGGAACGTTCCAACAGGATCGAACAAGCATAGCCCGATAGCAGTGGATTGCGATCGTCGCTATCGGACAAACGTTTCAATTGCTCGATCCATAAAGTTTCGTCGACAATGTCGTGATACTCTTGAGACACGCGGTTGAGTTCTTCCATGCCCACGGTGGCCAGAGCGGCCGCGTTGTTATCGCAATTGGCCGTGGCGAACAATGCCAAAGAACCTTGCACAAACAGTTGGTCAACTAATGGAACCAGGGGCTGCGGATCAAAGCGTCGCACGTCGCCATAGCGAATGACCATGGCCAGTTCGTTGGCGGCATGCGCGATGGCCACGAACGCAGTGCAATCGGTGGCCAACTCTTGCAATCGAGCTCGCGCCAGTTCCAAAGAATCGAACAGACCACATTTGCAGGCCAGGCTCACCGCCGCCGAGGCACCGTCGATCGAATCACACTCGTCCAGCATCGTTTTGAATTTAAAGCTGGCGGCCAGTTCGACCGTCTCGCCCAAAAGCACCGACTCCACCAACGCAATTTCTACTTCAGGTGACCATTGTAGGATCCAGTTTTCGGCCCAAGTGGCCGCGTCTTGACGCGTGCGCGCGGGCATACCGAACTGAACACCCAGCAGCGATAGCCGATGCAACCACGATGAACGATGCAAATCCAGAAACGCGCTGGCTTCAGACTTGGCTTGACGGTTCTCGCGCAGGTCCAACGCCAGGTCTTGTTTCACTGCGGTGCGATACTTGACTAGTTTCAAGCGTTCCAGTTCACGATCGAAGTCGTCTTGAATGGAGGTTCGGCTGACACCGGCCGGCAAGCTGCCAATCTCCGTGCCGACTTCGACGCGCGCTAACGCTTCTTGAATTGAACTACGCTCGCCATGACCAATCACCGTCACGGCGGCATCTTGCAGATCGCGCAAGGTCGGTGCCATGCCATCTTTCATAGCCGAGAGCGTGCGGGCCAAGCGCACACCCTCGATCACTTCGGCCGTGGAACGATGGGTACCGACGCGGCGCAGGTCGCGGGCGACCATGGTCAAATAACGCATCGGCACTTCCGACAAACGCTGGGACTCGAGCGCATCCCAGATCAGTTCAAAGTAAGCGGGGGCTTCGTTACCGGCACCATAACCCGATTGAGAAGAGAGTTTGAAATATGAATACGGCATTAATGTGAGCTTGCTCGGTAGTCGCTTGAGCGAAGCGAGCTCGTCATCAGTCATCGCCGCCTGTTGGTGCGTCAACGCTGACGCGTGATAGGCACCCACGATGGCCACGATTTTCTCGGGGTCATGTCCGGCCGCGATCGTTTCCACAATTCGCCGCCGCATGAAGGCTTCACGGACCAGATTTTCGGCGTAGCCCAACGGCAGTCCTTGATCCAATTCTCGCAAGCCGCGACCGAATTCAAGACATGCCAACCGATAACTATTAGTTGACCGATTGTGTTCGAAGTTCCGCTCCCAGTAGCTCTCGTAATCCGCTTCACCCATCTTCGTGGCGACCTGGGTATACAGCGAGATACGGTTCTCCGGTCCCAAGCGTTCTAACTTGCCAGGCGCGGAGGTATTGCCAGGCGACGCATTGTCAGACGGTGCATTGTCAGACGGTGCATTGTCAGGCGAAATGTTTTCAGGCAATGTGTTTTCAGGCGGCGTATTTTCAGGCGGCACAGGCTCATCGGGATCGTTGGCAGCGGGGTCAGGCTCAACTGGTTCATGCTCAACTGGCTCTCGGTATCGCAGATCTTGGAGCGCCAAGAAAACGTCTGAGGGCAAGTCGATGAAGTCGACGTGGACATCGTGTTCGGTCGCCCAGCACAGGGCTTGATACTCGGGGCTATAGCGCGCCAGTGGGTAGACCAGCGTGCGGACCGGTGGGCTCTGCGTATAGGCCAGAACGGCGATGGGTAGTTTAGTATCGCGTCGCGTGATATCGGCAATCAGATCGCCTGCATCGGCCAAGCCTTCGATCAACACAGCGGTCGGTTTGACTTCGTCGAGAAAACGGCGCAGTTGCCAAGCACCCATCGGAGACAAGTGTCGGACTCCGAAGATTTTCACCAGCGGTGTGCTCTCAATGGCCGTGTCCGTTTCCATTCCTACTCCGTCTATTCTTGTAGCCACCGTCGCCAGACGGTGGACTCGTCTGACAAGATCCACCACTTGGCAGTGGTGGCTACGTAGCCACCACTGCCAGACGGTGGACCGGTCTGACAAAACTACGCATTATGTTCTGAGCAAGACTTGTACAAACCTCGCCACTGCGCGCCGCGTTTCTTCATCACGTTGTTCAAATACTCACTCCATACGACCTTGTCTTTCTCTTCGTCCTTAACGACTGAACCTTGCAGGCCGGCGGCTATGTCATCGTCGCCAATGGTGCCAGTACCGAAGTTGCCAGCCAGCGCCATGCTGTTGGCCAGCAGCGATATGGCTTCGGCGGTCGATAGCACACCCGATGAAGTCTTTAGTTTGTTTTTGCCATCAAGCGTTTGACCGGTGCGTAGTTCACGGAAGATAGTCACCACCTTCTCGACCACGTCGGCCGCGGGCAGTTCGGCGCGCAAGTCGAGATTGCTGGCCAGTTCGCGCACGCGATTGGTGACGATCTCAATCTCAGTTTCGATCTTGGCCGGTGTGGGCAACACGATCAGATTGAAGCGTCGTTTGAGAGCGGCTGACATGTCGTTGACACCGCGATCGCGCGTGTTGGCGGTGGCGATGACGGAGAATCCCTTTTGTGCAGGAATTTCGTTGGCCAGTTCGGGAACGGAGATACGTTTTTCCGATAGCAGCGAAATCATTGCGTCCTGCACTTCTGAGGCGCAGCGTGTGATCTCTTCGAAACGCGCGATGGCTCCGGCTTCCATCGCTCGGAAGATGGGACTCTTCACAAGCGCTTGCTGACTGGGGCCGTGTGCGATCAACATCGCATAGTTCCAGGTGTAACGAATCTGTTCCTCGGTTGTGCCTGCGGTACCTTGCACCACTTTGGTCGAATCGCCATTAATGGCTGCTGATAAATGCTCTGACAACCAACTCTTGGCCGTGCCCGGTTCGCCAATCAGCAGTAGGGCGCGGTCGGTGACAAGTGTTGATATGGCTATCTCTACCAGGCGATCATGCCCTACGTACTTGGGAGTGATCGTCAGGTTGCCACACTTGCCACCGACAATGTAAGTCAGCACGCTGCGCGGCGACATCTTCCAACCGGTCGGCTTGGGATGCTTATCCGCTTTGATCAATTCATCCAGTTCATGGGCGAACAGTTCCTCGGCCGGTTGTCGTAGCACCGACGTATTGGATGCAACATTGGAAGCATCGTCAGGTTCGCTCATTCCCGATGGGCTGGTGGATGGGGTGTTGCTATCGGTGGCAACGGCTTTCTTGGCCATAGTTCTGCTCTTGTGTGTGATGGTTGGTTGGAGCTTGTCGAACGAATGCTCAACTGGCCTTCAAGGTCTGTAGGTGGGGCATGATTTCGTCGACAATGCTATCGGGCATCGTGGCCAATGTTTCTTCGATCAAGCCTGCGCTGCTTTTAGGTAATTGGGCCACCAGGGGTGCGATGTAGTGGGCCGAGTAATATCGCGAGTTATTCTT
>JADLDX010001056.1 GCA_020846515.1 Pirellulaceae bacterium | reverse complement strand
GCGGCGCTGGCCCCACCTTCCATCGTGGCGATAACACTACCGACTTCTACGGTATCGCCAGCCTTGACGGTGATCGAGACGATCTTGCCACTGGTTGGGCACGGCACGGTGACCGTAGCTTTATCCGTTTCCAACTCCATCAACCCAGCGCCCTGTTTGACGGAGTCCCCTTCTTTGACCAGGATCTCGAGCACATCGCCCGAGGCCACGCCTTCACCAAGGGACGGTAATTTGATTTCAGTTGCCATAGTCGCTTAGGATTTGATGGGTAAAACGGTTGAAGTTAAGGACGGTGCCCGCTTTTCAGTCGCCGGGCTTTGGGCATTCACCCGCAGGTCTATTTTAGCGAACAGGTTAAGCGAACAGTGGGTTTGGCTTTTCGCTGTTGTAATCGAGGTCCTTGATGGCTTTGGCGACATCGGCCGCTGCAAAGGTACCTTGCTTGCTCAGGCGATAAAGCGCGGCGATGGTGATCGACGCTGCATCGACTTCGAAATGACGTCGCAGGGCCAGTCGCGTTTCGCTACGGCCCATGCCGTCGGTACCCAGGACATAGTAGTCTTGTTCGATGTACGGCAACAACTGTTCAGCGACAGCTCGCACGTTATCGCTAGAGGAAATGATGGGGCCAGGCACGCCGGACAGCACTTTTTGGATATAGCTCTCACGCGGCTTTTGGTCGGGATGCAGCATATTCCAGCGTTCACACTCCTGCGCATCGCGGCGCAACAATGTGTAACTGGTCACGCTCCACACATCGCTGGCCACGTTGTAACGCTCGGCCAAGATCTCTTGCGCCTCGAGGGCACTGCGCAATATGGCTCCACTGCCGAACAGCTGCACTCGGTGGCTAGAGCCTTTGACTTCGCGCGACTTTAACTTGTAGATGCCTTTGACAATGCCTTCCTCTACGCCCTCGGGCATCGCGGGCATATCGTAGTTCTCGTTATGCACCGTAATGTAGTAGATACCGGTTTCGCCATCTTGATACAAACGTTTCATGCCATCGATGACGATGACCGTGGTCTCATACACGTAGGCAGGGTCGTAAGGCCGTACGGTCGGGAATGCGATCGCATTGAGATGGCTGTGACCATCCTGGTGCTGCAAACCTTCGCCGTTGAGCGTGGTGCGTCCGGCCGTTCCTCCGATCAAGAAACCTTTGGCGCGCATATCGGCTGCGGCCCAAATCAAGTCACCGATGCGCTGGAAACCGAACATCGAGTAATAGATATAAAACGGGATCATGGCGACGCCGTGCGCCGAGTAGGCGGTGGCGGCCGCGTTAAAGCTGCTCATCGAGCCGGCTTCTGTGATGCCCTCTTCCAGTATCTGGCCGTCGGTCGCTTCCTTGTAAAAGGAGATTTGGTCGGAATCGACTGGTTCGTACAACTGGCCAGCATGTGCATAGATGCCAACCTCTCCGAACATGCCTTCCATACCAAAGGTGCGCGATTCGTCGGGCACAATCGGCACGATGTTTCGACCGATATGCTTGTCTTTGACCAGGCGTTGCAACAAACGCACAAAGCCCATGGTGGTGCTTTGCGGTTTGCCTTCTTGCGAGGCTTCCGTGAATCGCTTGTACTCTTCGAGAGCCGGCGTCTGAAGAGTCGGATGCACTTTGGGCCGAGTGGGTACTGGCCCGCCTAATGCGCGGCGACGATCCTCCAGATACTTGATTTCATTACTGGTGCTGGGTGGCTTGTAGAAAGGAGCATTGCCAACCTCTTCGTCCGAGATGGGAATGCCGAAGCGACTGCGGAACTCGAGCAGTTCCTTTTCGTTCATCTTCTTTTGGTTGTGAGCCACATTGCGGCCTTCGCCGGCTTCACCCAATCCATAGCCCTTGATCGTCTTGGCCAAGATAACCGTCGGCTGCCCCTTGTGCTCGACAGCAGCCTTGTAAGCGGCGTAGACTTTCTCGGGATCATGACCGCCGCGCCGCATCTTCTCTAGTTTTTCATCCGAGTAGTTGGCTACCAACTGCAACAGCTCGGGGTACTTGCCGAAGAAGTGCTCGCGGATATAAGAGCCCGGCATGACGGTGTACTTCTGATACTGGCCGTCAACAACTTCGGCCATCCGTTTGGCCAATAGACCCGTATGGTCTTTCTCGAGCAGCACATCCCAATCGCTACCCCAGACGACTTTGATCACATTCCAGCCAGCGCCGCGGAAAGCGGCTTCTAATTCTTGAATGATCTTGCCATTGCCGCGAACCGGGCCGTCCAATCGCTGGAGATTGCAGTTGATGACGAAGATCAAGTTGTCCAGTTTTTCACGCGAGGCCAAGGTTAGCGCGCCGAGCGATTCAGGTTCGTCGCATTCGCCGTCACCCAAGAACGCCCAGACCTTTTGGCCGGTCGTATCCTTGAGGCCGCGATCCTTCAAGTATTCGTTGAACCGCGCTTGATAGATGGCCATGATCGGACCAAGGCCCATCGATACGGTTGGATATTCCCAGAACTCGGGCATCAACCAAGGGTGCGGATAACTACTCAGGCCCATTTCATCTTGTAGCTCGCGGCGGAAGTTATCGAGATTGGCTTCGGAGAGCCGGCCTTCGACAAAGGCTCGCGAATACATGCCAGGCGAAGCATGACCTTGAAAGTAAATGATGTCGCCGCTGTATCCATCTGCACCACGGCCTTTGAAGAAGTGGTTAAAGCCCACTTCATACAGCGTCGCGCTACTGGCAAAGGTACTGATGTGACCGCCCAGTCCGTCATTCTTTTTGTTTGCCCGGACCACCATCGCCATCGCATTCCAGCGAATGATGCTTTTGATGCGGCGCTCAATCTCGCGATTGCCAGGATAGGCCGGTTGCTGGCTGGTGGGAATCGTATTGAGGTAAGGTGTATTGGCTTCGAAAGGAACTGCCACACCTTCTTGTCGCGCACGCGTATCCAAGCTCTTGAGCAGGAACTTGACGCGCTCCGGACCTTTGCTCTTGAGAACATAATCGAGGGAGCCCATCCATTCGCCAGTCTCTGCTGGATCGACATCGGCTGGTGCGGGAATTTGGCCTTCGGCACCCACGGCCGATTCTTCGTCGCTCTCCATCCTCACCTCTGACATCGTATGATTCCCCACAAAAATAACTGAGCAACAATCCCACTAGTCGAGCAACGTAGCAATTTGACTGGGCAAGCTCGATAGCAACCGTACTAATAATATGTGATTCTCTTTTTTCAGACTCTCTGCCGGCGGCAAAAAGATCGCGAATGACTCACGTGAGCCGCGCCACGGACTCTCGACCCCAGGTTCGAGCTCCATGATCGGCCCACCATCCACATCGCGCAAGTCATTGGCAGAACCTGGATTTTCGCCTATTTAGCCCAAAACGTAAAGCCGTTCGGATTGACGCGTGCGCTCCGGTTTTGATAGAGCTGAACGGCTGAAAAGCTCACTGCGATTGCCACCGGGTGCTCCGCCATGGCCATTGGGGGGTAGCCGATTCAACGAACCGCCCAACGCTCACGATTTTTCGAGCGATCGCCGGTCCAGGCCCTTACCAGTCCATTTGCCGCCGGTCACGGTGATCGCCCCGTTCGAACATTCCCGCTTCCCCTGGGTTTGCCATGCAAAACAGCCTGATAGTCCCGATTTACAACGAAGTCGAAAATTTGCCCATCCTGGTCCGTCAATTAGTGGAATTGACCAGCCAGCTAGAGGGGCAATCCGAGATCGTGCTGGTTGACGACGGCTCCACTGATGGCTCCACAGAACTACTCGAGCAGTTGGCAGCCGAACATCCGCAGCTAGTTGTGATCCAGTTTCGGCGCAACTATGGCCAAACGGCCGCCATGCAAGCCGGCTTGGAAGCCGCCCGCGGGGAATGCCTGGTCACCCTGGATGGCGACCTGCAAAATGATCCTGCGGATGTTCCGCAAATGCTAGCAAAACTAGATGAGGGTTTTGATTTAGTGCATGGTTGGCGCAAAGACAGACACGACACTTGGCTGACGCGCAAGCTGCCCAGTCGGATGGCCAACTGGTTGATCTCGCGGGTGACGCGTTTTCCAATCCACGATTTGGGCTGCACGCTGAAAGCCATGCGTCGCGAGATTGCCGAAGAGATTGAGCTCTACGGCGAAATGCATCGCTTCATTCCGATCCTGGCCCACTGGCGCGGCGCGCGCTGTGTGGAGATGGTCACTCGCCATCATCCGCGGCGGTTTGGTAAGACCAAATATGGCCTTTCGAGAACTCTACGCGTCGTGCTCGACTTGCTGACGGTAAAGTACATGTTGGACTACTACACCAGTCCGATGAAACTATTCGGCCGCATCGGCGTCGGCTTCTTGACCATGGGAATGGCGATGATCGCGGCTTCCGTGGGCGGCAAACTGGCCATGGGCATCGACATGACCGGCAATCCCTTGTTGCTGTTGGGAGCCATTCTCTGTGTGGTCAGCGTACAGTTGTTCAGCTTGGGCCTGCTGGGCGAAGCCAACACGCGTTTATATTACACGCGCAACAGTCGTCGCCCCTTCGCCATTCGCAAGACGATTCGACATGGCGATCACGATACGACCGCACCGACCACTCTACCCTTGCGACGCACGCGAGCCGCTTAACCACGTTTTGTAGTCAGCCGTTCGTTTAACAGCATTACCGTTCAACGAAGGGCGTTTTCACGTAGGCGAGTCTCTCCGAGACTCGCGAATTTCACCAAAAGGCTCAGGACTCGCGTCTCGGAGAGACGCGGCTACGTGCTTCGTTAAGCGGTATTGCGTTTAACAGTCAGTCGTAGGCGTATTTTGCTTTGTCCGTGGCTGACGGACACGCTGATAGACAGAGTACGCCTGCGGCTGACTGTTAAACGAACCAGAGTACGCCTGCGGCTGACTGTTAAACGAGTTGGCTAGGCTAAGCTAATCTTTTGACCATGCTGCAAATGGTCGATCACCAATTCAGCTGCTCGATCGCTATCGCCAGCCAATACGGCTTGCGCAATGCGCTCGTGCTCCTGAACACATTCGGCATAACGTTCGGGAGTCCGCCGAAAGATGCGGGTGATGACGCGATAGATGCGATCTTGCAATTCCGACATCATCCGCAGGATCGACTGGTTACCGAGAACTTCGGCCAGCAATAAATGGAACTGAGCATCGGCAGTTACGCGTTCGGATAAGTTTTCGCGTTCGATTAATTCCCGCTGCAGCCGCAAGTTCGATGCTATTCGCTCGCGTTGGGCATCGGTGAGCTGGCCGGCCAATCGCCGGACAATGTAGGTTTCCAATGCCGTCCGTATCTCGTACTGTTCAGCAATATCAGCCGTGTCCAGTTCACGCACTCGCACAAATTGCTGCGGCGCAATGGTGATATAGCCTTCCAATTCCAGTCGTTCCAGCGCAGCCTTCACAGGCGTCTTGCTCATACCTAGGTCCTCAGCCAACTTGCGTTCGGCCAGGGCCGAGCCGGGAGGATAGCGGTCGGTAAGAATCTGCTGCTTCAACGCGACGTAGGCTTTATCCTTCAGCAAGGTCCTGCCACCGGAGGAAGAATCGTTGACTGCCGGATGTACTTTCATGTCCGCTCCCATGCAAAACTTAAGTGAATTCTGCAACTAAGTGAGTGTCTTTAACGCTGCAAGCCGGAACGACGCTTACGCAGGTTCTGACCTACAGAAACGAAATTCCACCTTCCAAAACTGATTTCCTCAAAAGAGGACACCAGACGAAGGTGCTCAATACGGTGCTTCGATCTTTTTCAGTGGGCTGGGCGGGCGTTGTCAACGAACCAACTGACGGTAAAGGCCCTGGTTGACCATACAGGGCAAAACTGAAAGCAGGTGTTACTACAGGTAAGGCGGGAGGCTGTGAGGGAATTGCGCTGAGCTAGGCTGATCTATAGCCGCTCTCTATGCAAAAGGATACCGCGATTATAGTACAACCGAAATCGTCGCGTGGGAACTATCTCCAAAAATTCACGAGTTCATCAACTCCGTTATCAGAAATAACTCCAGTCGCAGGCACATTTTAACGTTCTATCTTGTACTGCTCCAGCTTGCGATACAACGTGGCCCGACTGAGCCCCAGCAGTTTGGCCGCTTCGGGCACGTTGTCCGCCGTGCGTTGCAACGCCTCGCGAATCAAGCGTTCTTCCCATACATCGATCCGCAAGTTATCCAACTGATCGACACCGGCGTCGCGAAGCGCCAGATCGTGTGGTTGGATCTCGTCACCTTCGGCCAGTACGACGGAGCTGTCGATGACATTGCGCAGTTGCCGCACGTTGCCCGGCCAGTTGTAGTCCAGCAACAGCTTGCGGGCCGCGGGTGACAAACTGATGTTGGGGCGGCCGTGTTGATTGCGAAAGTGAGCCAGGAAATGATCGATGAGTCTGCCAATATCGTCGCCACGTTGGCGCAAGGCAGGTACCTGCAATTCAAAGACGCTCAGCCGATAAGAGAGATCTTCACGAAACTGCTTCTCGCGAACATATTCGCGCAGGTCTCGGTTGGTGGCGGCGATCACGCGGACATCGACCACTACTTCATTGGTTGCGCCAACCGGCAAAAACGGATGTCCTTCCAGAATGCGCAGCAATTTAGCCTGACCGTCCAACGTCATTTCACCGACTTCGTCCAAGAACAGTGTGCCGGTGTGGGCTTGTTCGAACCAACCCAGGTGATCTCTTTCAGCACCGGTGAAGGCTCCCTTGCGATGACCGAACAACTGACTTTCCATCAGCTCGGCGGGAATCGCCGCGCAGTTTACGCACAGCAAGGGTCGATCGCTGCGCGGACTCTGGCGATGGATTGCCCTTGCGACCAATTCTTTGCCAACACCGCTTTCTCCCCTGACCAGTACACAGCCGCTGGCCGCTGCCACGCGTTTAATACGATCCTTGAGCACTTTGATGGGCGTGCATTCACCCAGCATCTCTTCGGCATCGGCATTGCGATCGATCAGCCGTTTATGGTCGGCTCGCAGGCTGGCCCGCCCACGCGTGGTTAACAGGGCAGAACTGAGCATGGCGCTGGCGGAAATCGCGAAATCGAAATGCATCTGCTCGAACTGACCAACTTCTCGATAGAGATGTACCGCGCCGATGACTTCACTGCCGCGCATCATCGGGATGCAAAGGGCGTCGGCGAAGTCTTGCTTGCCTGAGTTGACCGCTTCTTGTTTGACCCAAACGGCACGCGCTTGTTGAAGCACGCGTTCAGTCAGTTTGCGGTTGAGCCGCATGTTGCTCAGCCCTTCGGGTGGGATGACTTTTTGCGGCTTGAGTCGGCCCTGATCATCCAGCCACATGACACCCGCCACAGTAGCCTCGGTGCGCACACGCAAGATATCAATGGCAAACTCTGTAACCTCTTCCGGGGTACTGCAGCGAAGCAGGCACAGACTTAGTTGGAAAAGATCCATCAAGTCTTGCATGCGCCGGCGAGAGTAGAGCTGGCCCATTGCGCTGATATAACTGGCCTCGGCCGACACCGGGGCATCCAGCACCAGGGTCTGATTTAGCGGGCTGGAATCGCTTTCTGCATCGGTGGGATCTATCCAGTGGAAATCCAGTTCCGTCGACCCAATGCGGATGCGGTCACCGTCGGCCAGGGCCACTTGAGCGATCTTGTGTTCGTTGACCAGCGTGCCGTTGCGACTATCGGCGTCGGAAGCGTACCAACGGCCCGATTCGTAACTGAGCACCACGTGCGTGCGCGAACTTAACGGGTCAGAGACGTAGATCTGACAACCGGTCCCTCGGCCAATGCGGACCGGTTGCGAGGGGTCCAGCTCATATTGTGAATGAGCTGCTTGACCCCGCACCACCGTAATGAAGGCACGCTTGAGCATCGACTATTTACTAGCCCCCGCAGGTTCGGCGACGGCTGCGAAGTCACCGGCTGTCACGATAATCAAACGCGACAGGTCGATGTACTTCTTGTAAGCCGCATTCACATCCGGGATCTGCAGTGTGCTGCCGCGTTTCTCGAAGTCCGCGTCATACTGCATCGTTCGACCAGCGAAGGCCGCACTGCTGAGCAGTTGAGCCAAGGCGCGATCGTCGGTCCGCGTCAGTTGCTCGTTCTGCAGGTAGCCTTCCTTAGCGCGATCCAGTTCGTCCTGTGTTACGCCATCTTTAGCCAGTTTCTTCAGTTCTTCATCGATGACTTTCATCAATCGATCGCGTTTGCCGGGATTGGTAATCGCATACAAACTGAAGGAAGTTCGTTCGTCGATCGGATGTGAACCGATATTCGAACCGACGCCGTACGACAAGCCTTCTTGCTGACGAACGCGATCGGCCAGCCGCGATGAGAGCGAACCACCACCTAGGATAAAGTTGGCAATCGTCAGCGCTGGGTAATCGGGATGGTTGTCCCGCATCGCGATCTGCTGGCCAGCAATATAGACGGCGTTGGCTTTGTCCGGTGTGAGGATCTCTTCAACAACACCTGCGATGTCGGTGCGAGCTGGATTGTCGACGCGCTGGAATGGCACATCGCTTTTCCAACCATCGAGAATCTTCTCCAGAGCAGTGGTCAGTTCGGCTGGATCGAAATCACCAACCGCCGCCACTTCGCCGTTTTCGCCGTTGAGCAGTTT
>JADLDX010001055.1 GCA_020846515.1 Pirellulaceae bacterium | reverse complement strand
TGTACTGAACCATCAGCCGAGCAATTCTACACGGTTTTCGTCCAAGGTGCGGGGGAGGTCGCTGAGTACTTCGTGACCATCCCGTGTAATGAGAATATCATCCTCAATTCTGACACCCCCAAACCCGGGATAGTATATGCCAGGTTCCACCGTAACGATCATGCCTGGTTCCAAGGGTCGGTCCTGATTTTTACCTAATCGAGGAGCTTCGTGGATGTCCAGACCAATCCCATGTCCCAGACCATGATTGAATCGCTTGCCCATGCCTTGCTGTTCGATCACTTCCCGGGCGATGCGATCGATTTGGCTGACCATGACGCCCGGCCGCATAGCGGCGATAGCCGCCTGCTGAGCGGCCAGGACCGTCTCGTAAATCTTGGGAAATTTGGGCGGAATTTTACCGGTGGTCAAAACACGCGTCAAGTCGCTGCGATAGCCGCCAACAATGGCTCCCCAGTCGATCAACACAAAGGGGGCAGAAGACATGGCCTGCTTTCCAGGCACTGCGTGTGGCAAGGCCGCTCGCGAACCAACCGCCACAATGGGTTTGAAAGCCGTGCCAGTCGCGCCTAACTGTCGACTGACTCGATCGATCTCGCAAGCTACATCCCATTCGGTTTGCGTCGACCGCAGCGTCGCGCGCACGCTGGTAAAGACGCGTTGCGCCACCTCGATGGCGACCCGAATCATGGCGATTTCGTCTTTGTCTTTGATCGCTCTGAGCGCTTCAACCAGGCCACGCGATCCACCCACCGCCAAGGCTGGCAGCTTTTCTTTCAACTGCTCGTAGGCCGCGAGGGTCAGTGTGTCCGCTTCGACCAATAAACTAGGCCAACCGCCCAGTCGCAACTGGTCAATGGCAGCCGACAGGATGGTCACCTGCGGCGTCCGAATGAACGTCTTCAAGCCTGGGCACTCTTCGGCAATCTGCTCCTCATAGCGAGGGTCACTGATCAGCAGTTCGCCATCGCGATGCACGATCAGGTAACTGTCCTCACCCGTAAAGCCGGTCAGATAAGTGACGTTGACAAAATTGGTAACCAGAAGCGCCGCGCCACCGGCCTCCTTGAGCGACTTGGCCAGTCGCTCTCTGCGTTTTTGGTAGTCCATTAGCCCTAGTTTCCTTTCCACCAACGATCCAGCTGCGCTGTCTGTTGGCCGATTTTGACTTGCCCCTCCGGCGTCGCGGCCAAGTCATGGTCTTCGCTCGGGTCGTTCTTAAGATTGTAATGCTGACTCTTTTCGCCTGGCATGCGCGAGGCGGGGACAATCGTTTTGTCAAAGCCATTAATGATCCAGCGATACTGCAGACTCGGCGCGGGATCATTAATGTCGACAATGTCGTGCTCAAAAATTTCGCCATACACCGTCGTGCGTTGGCTCAGGGCGGTCGGGTCGAGCACGTTGATACCAGGCAATGCTTCAACCTTCGGTTGTTTGAGCAAGGCTAATGTGGTTGGTACCAGATCGATGCTGGAGACCAACTGCGTTTCATTTCGCGATGGTTCAAGATGACCGGGCCAGCAGAACATGATGGGCGTGCGCAATCCGCCTTCGTTGGGGCTGCGTTTGCTGCGCGGCGCATAGGCGCTCTTGTTCGGTAGATTGATCCAGCCATTGTCGGTGACATAGACGATCAGCGTGTTATCGGGGCGACCATGCTGCTGCACGATGTCTCTCAACTGTCCAATCGTCTCGTCGAACAATTCGCACATTGCCCAGTATTTGGCAATGGGTTCGGTAGGTGCTAGCGCCCGGTATTTGCTCAGCAGACGCTCCGGGGGATCGTGTGGCGTGTGGGGCAGCATGGGAGCGTACCATAAAAAGTACGGCTGGTTGGCGGCGCGGGCCTTCTGAACGTAACCCGCGATGGGTTGCATGCCCTTACGACCAATTTCCAAGCCCACATCGCCGTGTCGACCACCTCGATTGTGATCTCCATGCGTCATGCCCTCGTCAAAACCACCGCGTTTCGGATGCCCCTCCCACCATTTGCCCGTTTGAAAACTGATGTAGCCCAGTTTATTCAGCCGGTCGGGTAGCGTTTCGAGTCGATCGATATGGGCCGACAAGAACTTTTCGAGTTGGCCCTGGTACTCGGGGTGCGTGTAACGTCGCGGGTTCTTACTGCTCCAACCGCCCACCGGCGGCGGATCATTGCCGACGATACCATGTTGGTGCGGATACATGCCAGTGATGATCGTGGCCAATGAAGGGCGACAGAGACTGTCCGGTACATAACCGCGCGTAAACAACCGACTTTCTTTGGCCAGTTTGTCAAGGTTTGGCGTGCGGATATGCTGGTGCCCCATGAACGAATAGTCGTTGTAGGCATGATCATCGGATAAGATGTAGATGATGTCCGGCAGAGCACCAGCGGCAGGTTTCACCTGGTCAGTTTGGGCTTCCACGGTTAGGCTGGCAGTGGTCATCGCCCACAGGATCACGCCGGCAGTGAACATTAGATGAGTAAAGTAATTTGGTTGATGTGTAAACTGTTTTAGTTGATAAATCAAGTAATTTGGTTGATGTGTAAAGTATTTAGGTAGGTGCATCAGTCAGTTTCCGTCAGTAGGTGGTGTTGGTTTGGGTGTGTGGGTTTGTATTGGGGGTCGTGGTGCTGATGGTTTCCGATAAGGCAGGGATGAACATTGAGTAGTGAAAGTTGCAAAATGCACAATTCAATACGGATCGCGGGCAAGGCTACTCCCATTTTGCTTTTTTCATTCACCGTTAGATATTACTCATTCCGACACTTCTAACGTAGCGTAGGTACCTTGGCAGGCATTTCATGCATTGTGGTAGCGAGAACACGTGCGATCAGCGCGAAGTGTCCAAAAATCCCTGGTAAAAATCCCTGGTAAAAATCCCTGGTAAAAGTCTCTGGTAAAAATCCCTGTTAAAAATCTCCGGCAATAACATTCGACGAAAATAGAAGTAGAGCTCATATGATTACGGTGAAAGTCCATGCCCCTTGTGGCACCATCATTTTAGACCGTGCGGCCAAATGCAACGCGCTCGATCGTCAGATGGTAACCGATTTGACTCAAGCCTTCGACGACCTGAGGCAAGAACGTCGAGTCCGCGTGATTTTGTTGACGGGTGCAGGTCCCCATTTTTGCGCGGGCGTCGACCTGGCGCAGTGGCAGGAGACGACCGGCTCCCGCGAGGCTCTGCAGCAATATTACGAAGACTCTCAGGCGATGCGTGAACTGCTAGAGAGCATGATGTTGTTGCCCAAGCCGATCATTGCCGCGGTCGATGGTGCGGCGGTTGGTATGGGCTTTGGATTGGTGATGGCCAGTGACTTGGTGGTGGCTTCGCATCGCGCCACCTTTTCCCTGCCGGCACCCAAACGCGGACTTGTGTCAGGACTGGTAGCGCCGTTGATCGTGTTTCGCCATGGCGCTTCGTTGGCATCACGCATGCTGCTGAGCGCCGAAGAATTGGATGCTGAGGAAGGCTATCGGCTTGGTATCGTGCATCGTCTGGTGCCCAGCGATCAGATCTGGGTGCGGTCCAATAGCTGGGGCGAAAAGATTGCCGAGTCGGCGGCCGAGTCATTGCAGTTGAGCAAAAAGCTGCTCAATGAAATGATCGGCGAACCACTAGGTA
Source organism: Pirellulaceae bacterium (assembly GCA_020846515.1). Classification (GTDB taxonomy): domain Bacteria; phylum Planctomycetota; class Planctomycetia; order Pirellulales; family Pirellulaceae; genus Aureliella. The sequence goes on along the minus strand of JADLDX010001055.1, from coordinate 2,243 downwards.
CGAATCTAACTAGCGGGGCGGCCGCGACCGCCACAGCCCTGACCACCGAAGCCGCCTCTGAAGGACTCAAAGCATTCACCGAAAAGCGAGAACCTAAGTTTCCGTGATGGATGGATAGGTTTAGCGTTTGTGGCAAAAGGTTTTAAGAGGGATTGACGAGTCGCGGAGCGATTCGTCCACAGCGATTCGTCTACACGTCCTTTACGACTGGGCGTTTGGGATCAGTGATCCATTCGCTCCACGAGCCAGCGTACAACTTGGGGATCGGTAGTCCGGCGGCGGCACAGGCCACCAGGTTATGGCAAGCGGTCACGCCCGATCCGCACATATGAACGACCGTTTGCTTGTGTGAGCCATGAATGGTTCGCAGTTGTTCGGCCGATTTGAAACAGCCTTGACTGTCAAGGTTCTGCGAGAAGGGTACATTCATCGCGCCCGGCACATGGCCAGCCACCTTGTCGATGGGTTCCACGTCGCCGCGATAACGTTCCGGCGCGCGTGCATCGCAAAGAACGATCGTGCCCATGCTCAATCCCGCCTGCACTTCGTCGGCGGTTTGCAGCATGTTCGGATCGGGTGTGGCCGTGAAGCTACCTCGCATTGGCAGTGCGCGAGCCGTGGATACTAAACCAGCAGATGCCAAAGCTGGTTGGCGCTGCCAGGCCGGCAAGCCGCCGTCGAGCACCGCCACGGCCTCATGTCCGAGCCATTTCAATAACCACCAGAGCCGGGCGGCGAACATACCGCCTGCGTCATCATATGCCACCACTTGGGTCGTGCCGGAGACGCCGTGTCGACGCATCACTTCGGTGAACTGCTCCAGGTCCGGCAAAGGATGTCGGCCAGTGCCCGGCAAAATGGGGCTGGATAGATCCTCATCCAAATGTAGATAGTACGCACCCGGCAGGTGACTGGCCTCAAAAGCTCGTCGCCCGTATGCCGGATCTGCCAATGAGAAACGCACGTCGAAGACTACTAACTCGCCAACTGCTAACTTGCGCACTCCCGCTTCGCCAGCGGTTGGGTTACCAGCACCCATTAAGCCGGCCAGGTCAGTCGCAGAAATTAGCGAGGTATAGGTAGTTGCCATCGATGCCATGGTTGCCTGCTCAAGTAGAGATGGGTAACAGTTGATTACTAACTAAGCACGTTGACAACTATTTAGGCTTAATTGCCGGCCGTCACGCTCAAGCGATCGCTGCGTGTCCAGTTGGGGGCCACGATGCGCGTCGCGATGCGGTCATCCAGATTGGGACGGAAGATGGTCAGCAGAGCACAAGGCAGGAACCAGGCCATATATAGTCCGCCACCATAGCCATGCCAAAACTGTGCCGCCAACATGATGGCAGCGGTGCCACACATCAATGTCCCCAATGTTTTCCGTGGCGGCCAAAAGACAAAGGAGAAACTCAGCAGGATAAAGGCGACCAGCACCGGCAGGCGAAACATCGGGTCAAAACCTAGTCCCCAAATGCCAGACAGGTTTTGCATGGCTGGTTTCCATAAACCAAACATGCCGCGGATGTCATCCCAAAAGTTCTCCCAGCCTCGCAATAATAGCAAGCCAGCCAGCAATACCAACATGCTGACCACTCCAGTCAGCAATCGACCCAAGCCACGATTGAAGTAGAAACTGATCCACAGCGGCAATAGAAACAAAGGGTAATAGACCAGGCCAGAGGCCAGTCCCAGAAAACAACCGGCGATCAACGGCTGGCGGTAGGTTAACACAGCCAGGGTCAAGAGTGCGGCAGGCAAGGCATGTTCGATGTTCCCTGCCATTTGTGCCGTGTAGGGAAACAGCAAGTACATCGTCGCGCAGCCGATGCCCGTTTTGACGTTATCAAAGTGCCAGTAGCCGATACCTATGATGCCCACCACGATAGCCAGATTGGAAAAGATGACGGCGGCTCGAGCCAAATTGTAAATCCAGAGCCGGTCGCTATTGTCTTCTCCGCTATTGAGCAGTTCCCCTTCATGCTCAGGTGTGGTGGGCAAGTCAGGCAATCTATTGAGCAGCGCATAACCTGGACCAAGCTTCGGACCGTGTTGATGCGTCAGTTCGGGGTCACTGGTCACCACGTTGCTCATCAAGAACAAAAAGAGCGAGACCCCGATAAAGCTTAGGCCGCCAATGGATAAATTCGGCTCCAGCAATGGCCGTCGAACCAGAGCTGGGTCTATCAGCATGCGAATCATCAACAGGCCACACGCGGCCAGCAACACAGAAAAGCCCACGAACT
>JADLDX010001054.1 GCA_020846515.1 Pirellulaceae bacterium | reverse complement strand
TAGCCGCCGCCACTCGCGTCTCCCGCTGTCACATCATTCTCGATGCTAACAATGCATCACTAGCAGCGGTGAGCACTTTATCTTTGACTTCATCCAGTTCGCCTTCGATGAACGCGCCGGCGGCCGCTTTGTGACCACCGCCGCCAAACAGGCGCGCCAGCTGATTGCAGTCGACACTACAGCGACTGCGAAAGCTAACCTTAAAGCCGCCCTTGAGTTGCTCGATCATGATGAACGCCAACTTGGTACTGGCAATGGCCAGTGTAAGATTGATGGCATCCTCGGTATCGCTAGGCAGCGCACCGGTTTGATCAAAGTCTTCCTTGAGCACATAGGTGTGCACGAGTTGGCAGTTGTGCTCTGATTGCACGCGCGACAAGATACGACCTCTCAAACGCACTCGTCCCAACGTGTCGCGTTCATACAGGTCACCATAGATATCGGCTGGCACCGCACCAGCATCAAGCAAACGTGCGGCCACGCGATAGGTTTCGCTATTGGTGGATGCGAAGCGAAACCAGCCGGTATCGGTGGCGATCGCGGCGAACAGCGCGGTGGCCATGGACCGCGTGATCTTTACGCCCACGGCATCGGCGAATTTGGTAACAAGATGGCCGGTGGCTTCCGCCCCGGTGTCTTTGAAAAACTCGGCTCCTAAGTCGTCTTCGCCAACATGGTGATCGATGACCAGTTTGGCGCCTTGAAAGCGGCGCATCACATCGGCCATCGGGCCTAGCTGTGCCCAGGCACTGGTGTCCAGGACAATCAAGGCATCGCCTGTCACATCGCTGGCTGCCACGTGATCGCCCACGACTTCGATCGTTTGTGCAGGGTCGAGAAAGGCCAAATTCGGCGGGGTGGGATGTCCGTTAATGATGCGGACCTTCTTGCCCAATTGAAGCAAAATGCCGGCCATTCCCAGTTCACTGCCCAGCGCATCACAATCTGGTCGAATATGGCTGGTCAGCACAAAATTCTGATGAGCATGAATGCGTGCCGCTAAGCGAGACCAATCAACGGACATACTAAGACCATTCTGTAACTAGTAGTAATTTTTGATATTCGAGTATCGAGCGTCAGGCTTGAGCCAACTGCACGCACTTTTCGACATCGCGATGCAGCTGAGCTTTCAGCTCATCGACCGACGGGAACTTTTGGATCTCGCGCACGTGATGGAGTACTTCTACTTCGAGTTGTCGCCCATAAAGTGAACCTTGCCAACCGGCCAGATGCACTTCTACTTTGGGCTCGTTCTCGCCGAAAGTCGGGTTAGGTCCAATATGGATCGCAGCCGGCCAGGGCGACGAATCCACTCCCAATACTCGGCCCGCGTAAACACCCAGGGCTGGCAGGAGTACGGGTATGGAACCAAGATTGGCCGTGGGAAAGCCAATCAAACGCCCTCGCTGTGCACCGCTGACCACCTCGCCAACGAGACGATATGGCTCCAGAAGCAGTTGGTTGGCAATTTCCAACTTTCCAAGTGTAACAAGTTCACGGATACGCGTGCTGGACACAACGCTTGAATCCGAGTCGACCAGAGCTATCTCGGACAATTCGATTTTGGCTTCATGACACCACTGCTGGAGCAAGGCCATATCGCCTTGGCGACCGCGGCCAAAGTGGAAGTTTGGTCCTTCCACCATCGCGCGTGCCGCTAAGGCTTGAACGATGATCTGATCGAAGAACTCGCGGGCTGACAATTGCAGAAAATGTCGATCCGTCGGATACGCAATCATGGCCTCCACACCCAACTTCCCGAACAGTTCGGCGCGACGCGTCAGCCAGGTTAGCGGCTTAATACGCGGGCGGTCGGGATAGAGTATGGCCCCAGGCGGAGGGTCAAACGTAAAGACCAAAGCCGGTCCGCCAACTCTGTGGGCCAGTTGGGTCAAGAGTCTTACCAGGGCAGCGTGCCCCACATGCACCGCATCAAAATTACCGATAGCTACGCCGCCGCCACGCAACGCTGGCGGCAAATCATCGAGCGTCAACAGCAAACGCGACATTCTTCAAACTGACAATCGGAAAGGGCAGGGCAGGGGAGGTGTTGACTTTCAGTGCACGATACCACTCCAAGCTCACTTGTACCAGTTCCCCTCGACCGTTTCGCGCCCGCCAGGGCTAATCAAACTGTCGATGACCGACTTGGTCGTATCCGAAGGTAACCAGATCGGCGTGCCATCAGCCAGCACGGCCGTAGCGCCGCCCTGATGCGAACCACCGATGCCTCCCAATGCTCCGATCTGGGCAGGCAGCGTGGCGAAATTCAGATCGATTGGTTCCGTCCAGGCTCGAGAGCGCTGGTTGGTTTCCACTACCAAGATCGTGTTCCTGGCGCCGTCGGGAATCGTCGAAGCATTGCCTGGCTTGCCAGGCGGAAATAGAGTGCCTTTACCTGTAACCAACATATAACTGGATTCGCCCAGTGCGTTCACTGCGTTGGCTGGACTAAGGTATACCTCCGGGATCTCTGCCTGCACGTGCGCGTTCTCGGGCGCGTCCCACGGTACAGACATGCTATAGCTTTCGTACAATTTTTTCTCGCCTAGATAGGGCAAAATTAGTACGCGCCAGCTGTGCATCGCCGTGCCATTGGCGTCATAGGTCACCGCTGGTGGATAACTGCCATACTCCGCCGCGTAGGCATTGATGGCTTTGGCGATCCTCGTCAGATTTTGTTTGCAAATCGTTATGTCGCGCTGTGCCTTCAGCTTAACAACCGTAGGGCTGACAACCCAAATCGTAAAAACGATCAGCGGCAAAGCGATCGTTGAGAACAAAGCCGTACGAATCATCCAGTTAGGTATGGCCCGCGGGCGCGTGCTGATCACGGGAGCGTCGCGCTGTTCGGCCGGCAGGATGTCAGTGCGTCGAGCGGCCGGCGGATCCGGAATTGTGACCGACTTGCCACATTCCACACAGGGACCACTTTGACCGCTCAACTGCTCGCTGACCAGGGTCTTA
>JADLDX010001053.1 GCA_020846515.1 Pirellulaceae bacterium | reverse complement strand
TATGTAGGCATGTTTGGCACATTCGAGCTAGAAGATTCGCCTTTCCGAGGTGATGGTGTGTTTTTTGGTAATAGTCGCACCAAGTTTCGCGATGTTCGCGATGGCCTGAGCAATACGATCATGATCGGTGAACGCGATGGACGGTTGGGTGGATCGGTGTGGCATGGCTTGGTAACCGAAGCCAATGAAGCCGAAGCACGCATCGTTGGCGTTGCCGATCACGCCCCCAATCATGCTGGCGGACATTTCGAAGACTTCCGCAGCTTTCACACGGGCGGCGTCAATTTCCTTCGAGCTGACGGCTCCGCTCGGATGTACTCGCAAACGATGGATATCACTGTCTATCAAGCCATGGCCACGATTGCTGGCGGCGAAGTCTTTTCAGACGATCAATAACTCTGCAAATCAAAATGACAATCGGTAGCCACCGTCGCCAGACGGTGGACTGCGACGGTGGAATGCGCTGGAGGCGACATCCACCGCTTGGCAGCAGTGGCTACCTATCCTACCAATCGGCGCTGTCCAATTAGTTATCAATAAGCAGCACGGTACAGGTTGGCAAAGTCCATCTGCGACAATGGCCGAGGATTGAACGTGCCGGTCCATTGTTTGGTAGCTTCGGAGGCTAGCTGGTCGATGTGCAGATCGTCGACGTTACAAGATCGCAATTGGGTGGCCAGTTTCGCCTGGCCCAACAAACTGGTGACAAACGCGGCCAGCAGTTCGACGGCCTCTTCTGGATGCGAGACCGCTTGCGCGTTGGGCACATCGCTATACAACTGTGCGTAGAGTTTGGCCATTTCCAAACCATTGAACCGAATCACATGGGGTAACATCAGTCCCACGGCTTGCCCGTGAGTCAGGGAATATCGCGCCGTCAGTGGATTGGCCAGCGCATGCGCCGCTCCCAACATGCTGGTCTCTATGGCCAGCCCCGCAAAAAAAGCACCCAATTGCATTTGAGATCGAGCTTCCAAGTTGCGAGGATCAGCCAGGACGCTCGGAAAGCCTTCGCTCAACAGCTGCCAGGCTTCACGACTGTAACAAGCGCTTAGTGGATTGCGTTTGCGCGTGACGTACGATTCGATCGCGTGCGACACGGCATCGATGCCGGTCAGAGCTGTTACGGAAGCGGGTTGCGTGATCGTCAGCTCTGGATCCAGGACGGCGATGCGACAGGCTGCGCGCGGATCTCCGCAGGCCATCTTCACATGCGTTTCCGCTTGGCTGATGAGTGCGAATGACTGCGCCTCGCTGCCGGTGCCTGAGGTGGTGGGCACTGCGATCATGGGCAGCATATCCCCAGTGGCTTTGCCGACACCCCAGTAGTCTTCCATGCGGCCGCCGCAGCTGAACAGAAAGTTGATGCCTTTCGCGCAGTCCATCGAACTGCCGCCGCCCAGGCCGACCAGCAAGTTGGGTTGAAAGTCCTTGGCTACGCTCAGTCCATGTGCCACTTCGGTGGTCGAAGGATTCTCACGCACGCCATGAAACGCGCAGACTTCGACCCCGGCTTGGCGCAAAGCGCTCACTCCACGCTCGAAATGCCCTGCGGCTACAACGCCAGGGTCGCTGACTACCAGTGCGCGAGTCGCTTTTAACTCAAGGGCCAATTGGCCCAGCCGCGCGACACAACCCGGCCCAAAGACCAGCCGCGTTCGCGGTTGGAAATCAATACCTTCCATCAGCTACCTTACAGACTCGTGAACAGTTGATTCGCAACCGCTCGCATTATAGCCGAATTCGCGGTCCAACTGAGTGCCCCAGTCCTATCCGACATCGACACGCCCGAATCGGGAATATGGCGGTTCAAGGCACATGCATAGCGAACTTTGATTTGTAGCGTAACGGCGCAAGCCGTACGGTGAGTTTCCTAGCAAATCAATGTCGGTACCGGACGGCTGGCGCCGTTCCGCTTCTAATCACTTGCTGCCAAAGCAAAAGATTGTGCCTTTGTCCGAGGCGACAACCAGTTTATTATCAGCCACGGCTGGTGAGGCTGTGAAGGAACCTTTGACTTCGTAAAGCCATAACTCGCGACCACTGGCCAGGTCAAGCAACATGATGCGCCCGTCGCTGGCAGCTAATGCGATTTTGTCGCCCGCAATCACCGGTGAGCTGTCACATTTCTTTCGCAAGGTGATATCCCAGCGTTTGACTCCGGTCGTCAAATCAAGCGCGAACACGCGACGATTTTGACTGGAGGCCACAACCAACTGTTCGGAGATGGCCACCGAGTTCTGAAACTCTTGCGCCAACTTTTGGTCGCGAAACTTCCAGGCTTGACTACCATCTTCAACCTTGAGCGCAAAGAGATCTCCGCCGTGCGTTGGCACGATTGCCAGTCCGCCAGCAACAGCTGGCGTGCTGCCCGTAGGGCCATCCAATGGCGCAGGCTCGCGTGCACTTTTGCCTAGCTTGACATCGACGATATGCAGTTTGCCATCGCAGCCACCCAGAAATGTTCTCTCACCCGAGAGCGTCGCACCGCAGCGCAGTTGATCGCCTGTTTCGTACTTCCAAATCAATTGACCGTTCGTTTTGTTCAGGCAGTACAAGGTGCCATCTTCGGAGGTGATCAGCACCGTGTCGCCAAAGAACGATGCGCCCGCGTCGATTTGGGCTTCGGTTTCAAAGGCCCATAGTTCACTGCCATCGTTGGACTTTATCGCATGCAATTTTCCGTCCAGGTCGCCGATCAGCAGCAGGTCGCCTTGTACGGCCGCCGGTGCTGCGAAGTTCGTATCGAATTTTTTCTCCCACTTCAACTTGCCGCTAATCAAGTCGACGGCTACGACACGGCCATCAAAGTCGCCTAGGTAGATCGTTTGCTTTTCGATCACCGGCGCGCCTTCAAAGCCGTTGCCACCCAGCGGCAGTTGCCAGATCAGCTCTGGTTCACTGGGCAATTGATCGGCCGTAGCCCCGGTGCTGGCCGGATTACCGCGCGACACTGGCCAATCGCTAGCCAGTGCGTGGTTGGAAGCAGACAGAGTTTGCCAACAGGCAACCGCGATCACCACAGTCGAGGCGAACTTTCGAATTGGACGTTTCATCATCTAGTTCAATTCCGTGTTACGGTTTCGTCGAGATTCAGAATCAGATTGGCAAGCAAAGTATATGCCGCTAATTCATTGGGACTAATCGTCGTGGCCGGTTGGGACTGTCCGACGTTTAGCAGGTCTTGAGCATCTTTGGTCTTGTCAGCATAACGCTCAAGGAACTTGTCGAGCGTACTCAGAAGCAGTTTGGCTTCTTCATCGGTCGGTGGTCGCGACACGGTCAGTCGCATCGCATAATCGATGCGTTGCTCGGGCGAGAAACCACCTTCGCGCAGCACACGCTCTGCCAGACCACGCGCAGCTTCAACATGCTGTACGTCGTTCAATAACTGCAAGGCTTGCAACGGCGTATTGCCGCGTTCCCGTCGCGTGCAAAACATTTCCCGATTGGGCGCATCAAAGTTCGACATGAAGGGTGGCGGCGCCGTGCGTTTGATAAAACTGTAGATACTGCGTCGATAGAGGTCGGGCCCGAAGTCTTGAAGATAATAGCGAGTATTGCTGTCACCATAGCCCACTGGTTCCCAGATATTCGGTGGCTGATAACCCGAGAATCCAGGTCCACCCATGCGCGGATTGAGCAACCCGCTCACTGCCAACGCGGAATCTCGAATCTGTTCGGCATCCAATCGCATGCGAGGTCCACGGGCGAGCAACCGATTGTGCGGGTCTTTGGTCCACGCTTCGGGTGTCAACTCACTGGATTGACGGAAAGCTGCGCTGGTAATTAGTTGACGCATCAAGCTTTTTACGTTCCAGCCGCCTTGCTGGAAATCAGCGGCCAGCCAATCGAGCAGTTCAGGATGCGAAGGCGATTCGCCTTGCGTTCCAAAATCGTCACTCGTCTTAACGAGACCGATCC
>JADLDX010001052.1 GCA_020846515.1 Pirellulaceae bacterium | reverse complement strand
TCCCCGAAAAAACAGGCTGCAGTAGCGCCTGTTTTTTCGACCCTCCAAAAGGGAGGGTTAGTTCTGGCGCTGAGCTTGGGAGGGTTAGAGCTAGCATTGAATCAAAATCCACTTTTCAAATTTTCTTCCCAAATTCATGTCAAACTGTAACGATCAGCCAAAGTTTGCGGGCATGCTGGTCGATACCCATTGTGTTGATAAGTGTCGGCGGACACGTCTAGGTGTTGCTAGCAACCGCTTGAAGCAGCCGCAAGGCAGCGACAAGACGCTAGCAAAGCTTAGATCAACACCAAGGGGGGTTCACAATCAAGCATCTGTCGCCGTGGGGCAGGCCTTTGCCGCCGCGTGTCATCCTTGGAGGATGTCCGCGAGGTGAAGATACGCCTCCTCATGATCACGACTGACTTGGCAGGGAACCTGGGCTCCATGAGTCGATCACTAGTTCGCTATACGGCCTATCTGCAAATCGTTTTGGTCCTGTTGACCGGCTGCGCTCCAACGCAACCGTTCTTCATTCCCAAAGACAATTCGATGGCCCATTATCTCGATCAGGCCTTAGCCATTGAGTACGCCGACGTACAAGTCGAGTCGTTACCGGAGGCCAGCCAGGCGCACCAGCCATTGGGCCCTGCCAACGCAGAACGAGAGTTCGTCGATCTGACGCTGGAAGATGCTGTTTCGATGGCGCTTAAGAATCATAAGATTCTGCCCGTCAGCAACGGTGCCAATGCCCAGACCGGCGAGGTCTCGGCCTTGATCCTCAGTGCCCAACCAGGTCAGCTGCCCAGCGTGTACGACGCGGCTCTGGTCTCCACCATCGCTAGCACTCAACCCTTGCAAGTGGATAACCAAGGCAACCGCGTACCTTTCCGTGGCGCCGTACGCTCCAATCAAGTGGGTGGTGTCGAAGATGCGCTGAGCGAATTCGACGCACAGTTCTCTAGCATATTTGGATACAACACCACTGATCGCCCACGTAACGTCGGTGCCAACAACCCATTCAATCCGCAGTTGTTCCAAGCCATCGATGCCAACTATCAATCGGCTATCTCCAAGCGTATGGCCACCGGTGGTGTCGCCACGGCCCGCGTGAGCACGGTGTACAGTTACAACAATGTGGAAGTAAACGGTCCTGGCCGAGCTGTGGCCACCGATTACACTCAAGCCCTCGAGTTCCAACTGACACATCCCTTACTGCGTGGCCGCGGTACGCTGGTCAATCGCATCCCGATTGTCTTGGCTCGTATCAATGAAGACATCGCTGTCCATGATTTTGAAGCCAACGTCCGCAACCTGGTAAAAGCCACTGAAGATGCTTATTGGGATTTGTACTGTGGCTATCGCATCGTCGAATCGGCTCAGCAGTCGCTCGACACGGCCACCTACTTGTGGCGCGTGGCTGCTGATCGAGCCAAAGCGGGTGGACCGCCAGAAGCGGAAGCCCAAGCCCGCGGCTTGTGGGGCACGTTCCTCAACGCGATGATGGCTGCCAAGCATGGTTCGCCAGTGCCTGGCAGTTTCGATCCCCGCGGTTTGCTCGGCCGCGAGCAAATTTTGCGTGAGAAGATTGGCTGGTCGCCTACCGACGGTCGTTTGATTCGTCCCGTCGATCTGCCGACGGAAGCTCGTGTGGATTTCGATTGGTGCAACGTGCTGGGCGAAGCTCTGGTGCGCAACGTCGAATTGCGAAAGCAAAAGTGGGCCATCAAAAGCATCGAACTGGAAATCATGTCCTCCAAGAACCAACTCCTGCCGCAGTTGGATGCCACTGGCATCTACCGCATCCTGGGTGTGGGTGATGTGTTAGGCAAGACCGAGCGCACCGGTTTGCAATTCCCAGCTCAAGGCTCGAGTGCTTTGGAATCGCTGACCGATGGCAACTTCCAAGAAATTGGGGCCCGGTTGGAATTCACGCCTGCTGCCGTGGGTTCACGCCGGCCTCTGGCTGGTATCAAAAATCGTCAGTTCGCTTTGGCGAAGTCGCATGAAGAACTGCGTCAGAAAGAACTTTCGCTGGCCAACCAACTGTCCTACGCCTGGCGCAATATTGACTCGACCTACGAGCAGATGCGAATTCTGCGAGATCAGTGGGCAGCCAATGCCGAAGAGATCAAGGTGTATCGCGACAAGATCGAAAACAACTCCGGTGAACTACCGCCGTTGTTGGACTTGCTGCTGCGAGCCGAAGAGCGTCGAGCCCAAGCACAACGTTCTTACTATCAAGCGGTTTGCGAATACAACAAATCGATCATCAGCATTCACTACTGGAAGGGTTCGCTGCTGGATCTGAACTCGATCGCCTTGGAAGAAGGCCCATGGCCGGCCAAGGCTTACTGGGATGCCGACGAACTGGCCAAGCAACGTGCGGCCGGACATTACTTCGACTACGGGTACACTCGTCCAGCGGTCGTGACACGTGGACATGTGGAATCAGGTATGCCCACCGAAGGCAACGTGCCAACCGGCGGCGATACCCTGGGTCGCGATAATCACGGCACGCCCACACCGGCCGATGCCCAGGAGAGTGACAAAGACGATAAAGATGAACCTAAGTCTGAGTTCCCTGACCTGGACAAACTGGAAAAGCCACGCGTGCCAGAGCAGGTACAGCCTAAAGCCGGTGACACCCGCGCTTCGGCTCCCCGCCGCCAACCCAGTGCTGGTCGCAATCAAGATAAACAAGCACGAGCGGCCAATACGCAAGCAGGTGAGGCATTCGAATGGGGCGAAATGGATATGGAACCCGCCCCAGTCGTCTCTGCCAGTGCCCAACGCCGAGCCGCTACGCCTGGCCAGGCCAACTCGGCTCCCAGAAACAGTGCTCCTGCCAACGCCGCTCCCCAATGGCGATCCAAATCAAATGGACGTTAATCGTCCGCCAAAACTCTAGATGAGTACAGCTTTGACGCTGTGAACGAGGGCAGGGGGAAAAGTCCGAGACGGGTGTGCATGGTAACCACCATACACACCCGTTTCGGCATTTATTTTCCTGGTGCCTTGAGTAGTGGGGGGCAGGTGGGCATAATCCTAGGCAACGTCGACATGTCTAGTTGACACCCCGATCGTCAGTTTGAGAGCGGACATGAACACAAATCAAGGCGAAGGCGGCCAAGGATCGGCCCCCGACGCCCACGAAGAGCCTGGACATTCGAGTTCCGGAGAGGCCTCTGCACCGGAAGGATCAGTCAGTAGTCTGGCCACGTCCAATGCAGGTGAATCTCGCTCCTCCCATCATCCCTCCAAAAGTTTGTGGGTGCGCATTCGCGAAGCCACGGGTACCGTTTATGGTGATATCGGTACCTCTGTGCTGTATACGGTCATGGAGATCACGCGCGAAACCATTCGGCTCAAGCATGAGCACATGCCGCCCGAGCAGGTGGAAGCCATGTTGGCCAGTGGGGGCGTAGGCCTGGTCGAACGCGCCGATCTGCTGGGTGGCCTGAGCCTGATCTTCTGGGCGCTGATCATGCTGACGATCAAGTACGATTTTCTGGTCATGCGCGCTGATGATCGCGGTGAAGGTGGTGACTTTGCGCTGTGGAGTCTACTGAATGGCTACACGGGCAAAGTCTTCGGGATCACCTTCTTAGGTTATTTGGTGGTGACCGCCGCCGGTTTGTTGGCGGCCGATGGCATCATCACGCCGCCGATCAGTTTGTTGGGCGCCTTTGATCCGCTGGGCGAAGTTTGGGCGATCACGATCACGGTGGTCTGCTTGTTCGCCATGTTTAAAGCGCAGTGGCGTGGCACCAGCAAGGTGGGCGGGTTTTTTGGTTGGTTCATGCTGCTAGTCTGGTTCCCTTGGATCGCTATCAAGGGCTTGCCCTGGGTAGTGGCCCATCCCGAAGTTTTCGAAGCAATTAATCCCGTCTATGGCGCACAGTTCCTGATGGCTTTTCCCGGTCTAGGCGCCTTCATCGTTTTAGGTGTGGTCGTGTTGGCCATTACCGGTGGCGAAGCCAAATACGCGGATATCGGACACTTTGCGGTTTCGTCCAGTGACCATGTGCCCGAAGGGGAAAGTGTCAAACCGCAAAACTCTGGCCGTCGGCCGGTCACGATTGCCTGGTTCAGTCTGGTGCTGCCTTGTCTGCTCCTGAACTATGGTGGACAAGTCGGTTATATGCTGGAACGCGGTGTACCGCCGCGAGCCAATGCTTTTTATGCGCTGACACCTCAATCGGGCAACGAAACCATCGATGCCGTAATCTTAGGTGCCGACCTGGTCATCTCTGCCATCGCGGCGTTTATCGCCTCGCAAGCCTTAATCACTGGCATCTTCTCGATTACCAAACAAGCCATCGCCTTGGGCTTTATGCCGCGCTTCGAAGTGAAGTACACCAGTCGCGAAGCCGAAGGCCAAGTTTATTTGCCAGCCATCAACTGGTTGATGTTCTTCGGCTGTTTAATGGTCACACTGATGTTTCGAAATGCCGGCAATCTGGCGGCGGCCTATGGTATCGCCGTTACCGGCACCATGGGTGTGACGACTTTGATGTTTGGCAATGTCGCTTATTATCGCTGGCGCTGGCCACTGGCTTTGGTCATCTCAGTTTGCTTGCCGATTCTATGTATTGATCTAACCTTCTTCTTTAGCAACCTACTCAAAATCACCAGCGGTGGTTATTTCCCTGTCTTGGTCGCGGCTTTCTTGATCACGATCATGCTCACCTGGCAATGGGGCCGCACGCAGATGGGTGCCGCCTTCTATCGGTTTGGTGTACGCGAAGGCAAGAAGATCGATTGGCTGGTCGCGCTGCGCGATATGCTCGACGATCTCGAGATCGCTTTAAAGGAAAATCTGCCGCATGCGCGGATGCTGGTACAAGGTCGACGACGCTTGGTGGAAAGCGATCGAGCTGCCGTCTTTCTCTGCTCGCGCCCCATACGATCTCACGATGATTATGTGCCGGTGGTTCTGAGAGTCTTCTTGAAGAAGTATGGCGTACTACCATCGCACATCGTGTTTTTGCATGTCAATCAAGTATCGCAACCGTATTATTCGTCCAAACGTCGATATGAAGTCATCCGCTTAGGTCACGACATTGATTCGATCGTCGCGACTTACGGTTATCTGGAACAGCCCGATGTACGCGGTGCGCTGCGTGACTTGCAGGCCAATCACAAGATCGACATCGCGGCCGATCGCTGGATTGTCGAAGTCGGTGAAGAAGATGTGATCATTGATAAAGGGCTGAGCCTGCTGCAGAAGTTGCGTATCGCCATCTTCCGCTGGACCTTGCGTCTATCGACCCCGGCCCATAAGTATCTGGGCCTGGTCTATGACGCCGCTTTCTCCAAAGAAATCATTCCGGTCGTCTTTGGTCCAACCGAGGCCAAAGTCGATTTACCGGAACTTGAGATCGAAGCGAGATGAGCTTCCCGCGAGTTAGCCGGCGATCAGTTAGATATTAATCAGTGATTAGTGATTAGCTGGACAGCGCCACTTTGAATCGAATTCACAGTGATTCGCTGCTATTTCTTAGATATTAGCCGTATTGGCGTTAGCCACGGTTTTCGCTAAAAAAACCGGGGCTAACGCCCAGCGGCTGATTCAAAGTGGCGCTGTCCAATTAGTTAGCCATTGATCATTTTTTCGCACAGTTCCCTAACCTGTCTTGGATCGGCGTTGGGGTTCTTTTTACGAGCCAAGCCCATCAGCGATCCAAGAGCTTTGGCATTGCCGCCGCGGACTTGTTCCACGATATGCGGATTCTCAGCCAGCAACTCGCGGCACAAGGTTTCGATCTCGCCACGGTCGACGGCGATGATACCCAGCGCGCTGCGCGCGGCCGCCAGGTCGGCTTCGGGATGTTGGCACCAATACTGGAACACTTCCTTGCCACGCGACGTGTCAAACTGACCAGCTTCGATAGCTGAAACCAGTTCGGCCAGCTTCTGAGCGCTAACGGGCAAACTGCTGATCGTCCAGTCTTGCTCCTTTAACGTGCGCAGGACATCTTGCTGAATCCAGCTACTGATACGTTTGGCCGGTGCACCGGCTTTCACCGCTGTTAAGAAGTACTCGACCAGTTCGCGTCCTTGACTGACAATCACGTCGGCATCGTACAGTTTGAGTCCATGTTCGCTCTGAAGATTTTCGCGTAGGGCGGCCGGCAGCAGACCTAGTTCGGCTTGAGCAGCTTGGACAGTGGAGCGTGCGATCTTGAGAGGCACCAGGTCGGGGTCTGGGAAATAACGATAGTCGGCCGACTCTTCCTTCTCGCGCTGGGTAACCGTTACGCCGGCTTCATCGTCCCAACCGCGCGTCTGCTTGGGCGCCTGGCCAATTTGGATGCGTGTTTGTTGCCAGGCAGACCACTGTCGTTGGACTTCGTATTCCAGCGCGCGTTCGACCGCACGGAAGCTGTTCATGTTCTTGACTTCGACGATTGGGGTGGCCAGCGTCTGGTCGCCCTCTTCGATGTGCAAGTTCACGTTGGCATCCACGCGCAAACTGCCTTCTTGCATATTGCAGTCCGACACGCCCAAATAAACCAACAGCAAACGCAACTCGGTCAGGTAAGCCTTAGCTTCATCCGATGAACGCATGTCGGGATACGAGACGATCTCCAGCAGTGGCGGTCCGGTACGATTCAGATCGATGCGGCTATCGGCTTTGCCGGCCACTTCGTCGTGCATGCTCTTGCCGGCGTCTTCTTCCAAGTGAGCACGGATGATGCGCACGCGTTTGCTCTGCTCCGCATCGGCGGCCGGCAGATCGAGGTGCCCTTCGAAACAGATCGGTTGATCGAACTGGCTGATCTGGTATCCCTTGGGCAAGTCGGGATAGAAGTAATTCTTGCGATCCCACTTGGTGGTTTCAGCGATCTGGCAATTCAGCGCCAGGCCCGTGCGAATGGCCAGCTCTATGGCACGCTGATTCATCACCGGCAAGGCGCCGGGCAATCCCAAGCAGACTGGGCAGACCTGCGTGTTGGGTGGCGCACCGAATTTGGTAGAGCAACCGCAAAACAGTTTGCTCTCGGTGGCCAATTGCACGTGGACTTCCAGGCCAATGATGATTTTATAGGCGGCTCGATCGGACATAACGGTGTATCTACTGCGAGTTGGGGCACTGGATCTCAAGCTAGACGCTGCGTTGCGTCGCGTTGGGCGGCGCGATGTGCGGCGCGGAGAAACCGTGCTGCTGAAGATGGTAGGCGGCCGACAATAATCGCGATTCGCTCAGCGGCGGACCTTGCAATTGCACGCCCAGTGGCAGGCCGCTATCGCTAAAACCAGCCGGGATCGAGATCGCGGGAATGCCCGCCAGGTTCGCTCCCACGGTAAACAGATCCTCCAAATACATCTGCACGGGATCGTCGACCTTCTC
>JADLDX010001051.1 GCA_020846515.1 Pirellulaceae bacterium | reverse complement strand
TTTGGCGGCGACCCAGCCCCGAATGCCAAAAAGCAATTGACGATCCAGTATCGCCTCAACGGCCGAGTTGGCACCGCCAGCTTTGCTGAAGACGACCCTATTCTGCTGAAGTAATTGAGCGTGCGGCAATGATTTCACGCAATGAAGCTTTGCCAAGCATGACACAGAGCAGAGTACAACTTACACCTTGCAAATTACTTTACACATCAACTAAATCAACTATGCCTGTACACTATATCCGTGGTCTTGTGTGTCTACTGGCCATCTGTGCTTCGGCCTGTGGCTTGCCGACGCTGGTGGCCCAGAATGGAGGTCCAGTCCCTACGCATCGGGACTTACCCTACGATGACGCCAACCAGGCACAGCGTATGGATGTCTATCTGGTGGATGCGCCGAAAGAGCCCGTGCCGGTGATGATTCACTTTCACGGGGGTGGTTGGCGGGCTGGTACGAAAGACAGGGTACCGGCGTGGTTGTTGGATGGAGTTTCGCAAGGTAGATGGTCGGTGGCGTCCGTTGAGTATCGTTTTACGGATGTCAAACCACATCCTGCCCAGGTCAACGATTGCTTGCGATCGATCCAGTTTGTCAGGCAACATGCAGAGGAGTGGAAGATCGACCCGAAGCGTGTGGGGGTCACGGGCGGTTCAGCCGGTGGCCACCTGTCGTTGTGGGTCGCCTTGCACGATGACGTGGCGGATCCCAACGCCACTAATCCTGTTGAAAAACAATCTTCGCGCGTAGCCTGTGCTGTTAGTTTTGCTGGACCGACCGACTGGTCTCTACTCAGTCAAATTACGCACACTCATCCCGCTTACCGACAGTTGATCGGTTACGATCCTAAAACGCCGGCCGGCGAGATGGACGAGGCCAAGAAGAAAGATGTGTCCCCGATCAGTTTCGTCAGCAACGACGATCCTCCGATTATGCAAGTGCATGGCGATAAAGACGACATCGTACCGATCGAACATGCGCACAAAATGAATGAAAAACTGCAAGCGTTAAAAGTCCGAACTGAGTTGGTAGTTGTGCCTGGCGGCAATCATGGCGTGTCTGGCGCAGCGCCAGCGGTCAGCCCTGCGGCCTCCAAGTTCGTCCAAGAAATCTTCAGCCTGCCTGCTAAGTAGTAGGCCCTTTCGAAAGGTCAATCCATGTCCAAACGCATCGATCGGCGTCAAGTCTTAAAGGCCGCTACGCTGGGTTACGCGGCCACTTTCATACCACGCAGCGCCTGGGGTGCCAACGAACGCATCAACATTGCCGGCATCGGTGTGGGCGGCAAAGGCGCTGGTGAAGTCAGCGACTTGACAGCCGCTGGCGCCAAGTTTGTGGCGCTGTGCGATGTCGATACGTCGCGCGCCGCCAAGACCTACAAGAACCATCCCGATGCGAAAGTCTATACCGATTTTCGCGTGATGCTCGATAAAGAAAAAGGCATCGATGCGGTGACGGTCAGCACGCCAGACCATACGCATGCTATCGCCTCACTCGCAGCCATGGCTCTGGGCAAACACGTCTACTGTCAGAAACCGCTGACACAGACCATCCATGAAGCTCGCCTGATGACCCTGGCCGCGCGACACTTCAAAGTCAAAACGCAGATGGGCAATCAAGCACATGCCGGTGAACCGATTCGTCGAGCAGTCGAACTGGTGCGCGCGGGCTTGATCGGTCCGGTTCGAGAAGTTCACTGCTGGACCAATCGCCCGATTTGGCCTCAAGGTGCTGCCGCATTGGCCGAGCGCACCAAGTTTGCCTCGCAATCCAAACCAGCCGATCTGGACTGGGACCTGTGGCTCGGCCCAGCCAAGCAGCGAGACTACAACGCCTGCTATGTGCCCTTTAAATGGCGCGGGTGGTGGGACTTTGGTACCGGTGCCTTAGGCGATATGGCCTGTCACATTATGGATATGCCCTACTGGGCACTAGACCTGGGTTCGCCCGAATCAGTCGAAGCGGAATCAGGCGGCATGACTGCCGAAACAGGCGCGGAATGGTCCACCATTGTCTACCAGTTTCCGGCCCGTAAGTCGGTCGGTGGTGCCACCAGCGGCGCTGGTGTAGGACCGGTTTCCAAAGTCGCCCAACCGCCGGTAAAGTTCGTGTGGTATGACGGCGTCCGCAACCAGAAACCAAACGCGCCGTATGAGTTGCTGGCGCGGGCTACCAAAGAAGCCGCCGCTGCTGAGGCCGCAGATACCTCTGCCAAAGATACGCCTGCCAACGGACGACGACCTCGCAATCAAGGCACGATCGATTCGCCGGCTCGCTGGGATTTAATCCTGGTCGGCGATGACGGCTTGATGCTCTTCAATCGAGGTTCCGAACAGTGGATCGTCACGCCTGGCTCGCGCGCCGAAATGGCCGCCTCAGTTCCCAAAACATTACCGCGCGTCGAAAATGAAGATGCCGAATGGCTGTCGGCCATTCGTGGCGAGTCGTCCGCGCTGTCGAACTTTGACTACGCCGGTCCATTCACCGAAGTCGTACTGCTAGGCAACCTGGCTGTTCGATTAGGTAAGAAGATCAACTGGGATTCCACCGCCATGAAGGCCGTGGGTGTCCCTGAAGCCGACGCGCTCATCCGTTCCGAATATCGAAAAGGCTGGGCTCTACCTTATACTGGTTAAAGACCAGTAGCCACCGCTGCCAAACGGTGGAATGCGCATCTAGCCGAGTCCACCGTCTGGCGACGGTGGCTACCTAGTTTGTCCACCGTCTGGCGACGGATGGCTACGTCCACCGTCTGGCGACGGGTGGCTACGGTGGCAATTCTTGCCAAGGTGCATAACCTGCTGATGGTCGACTGAACTTCCATTCGAAGCGTTGTTCGCGCCAATCTAAATGGCTTTGGCCTTTAGCGATGGCGGCCACGATAGCGCTTAATATCTCGTCGGTCTCAGGGCCACTGAGACCGAGTTGAACCGCATAACATTTGCAAACGCTAGCGTTCTCGACCACGCAACTGGCCACCCAACTCGACTCACGAAACAAATCAAAGTTATAACGCTCGCCGCTCGCAGGCGGCGCAGTGTCAGCAGTCCTGTTTTCCGCAATCCTATTCATGACGCTGTTCTCAAAAAGGTCGCAACAAAGGTCTTTTCGTCTTGGAAGCCCCTTATCAGAGACGCACTCGTGGCGCAAAAGCGTCATTTTATTTTGCAAAATCTGGGTAAAAAGCCGGGGTAATTTTCTATCTATTCCCCCACACTGAGATATCAACAATCTCTTCGGGCAAAGATCGTAAGGTGGGCACTCTTGACGCGCCCGACAAAAGTCAAAATTTTAAAAGTACTGGATGATTGCTCACCGCCAAGGCGCATTAACGTCAAGTTAATGCGACCTTAAAATTCTCAATTTTGACTTTTGTCGTGAACGTCGCTCTCTTGCCGGTCATCTCAATGTGAACTCGGGCAAGAGTGCCCAAGCTACGAACCAAGCCGCACATGCGTTTCGACGTACTTCGCACGCCCCCCATCAGGCCAATTCGGATCACCCTGTTGTACCCAATCCGCTAGCAATCGCGTTTACAGTGAGTAACAGCTGCGGAATGAGATCATCGGCAGATTTAGGTTGTTGCATGCGATGATAGCTGCGCCACATTTTCAGCAACCCGATTTGTTGATGGTGTAGGACGCGCAGGCCCTTGGCTCTCAGATTCATCATGCGTTGGATATTGGGGCGGCGTTCAGCCAGCGCGCCGCCATAGATGGTTTCGATCATTTCCTGCGTGAGTGCCAGTTCCACTTCGATTTTGGACATGAACTTATTGCGAAGTTCTTCGTCCTCAACCATGGCAGCATAAGCCCGCATGATTTCCAGATCGGTGGCCGCCAAACTGGTCGCCACGTTACTCAGCAGATAATGCGACGGGGCCCAACTGTTCATCGTTTCGGCCAAGTTAGTAAAGGTCTCTGGTTGGGAAGTTTTTAACTGTCCAAGTGCGGTACCCACGCCATACCAGCCCGACAAGAAAAATCGGGCTTGGCCCCAACTAAACACCCACGGGATCGCTCGCAAGTCGGCCAACGTCTGTTGACCGGTTCGTCGCGACGGCCGCGAACCGATGCGGCTTTGTTCGATGGCATCAATGGGCGTGGCTTGACGAAAGAACGTCACAAAGCCCTCGGTGTTGAGCAGCGAGGTATAGCACTCGCGGGCCCATTCCGACAACTGGGTCAACGTCGCTTCCAGCGGATGTTCTTGCGGATCGCTATTCTGATCAAGCAGCGTCTTGCGTGTCACACCGGAGAGAAACAACTCGAGGTTGTAGATGGCGGTGGACTGATGCGCATACTTCTGCGGAATGGTCTCGCCTTGTTCGGTAACGCGTAAATCTCCGCGGAGTGTTTCGTTGGTCAAAGCCTTGATAAAGCGATGGGTAGGTCCGGCACCACGGCTGATCGTACCACCGCGGCCATGAAAGAACCGCACGCGAACTCCATGCTCCTTGCCAATGCGACTGAGGTCCTTTTGCGCATGCCGCAGGTTCACCAGGCTGGCCAGGATGCCACCGTCTTTATTGCTGTCGCTGTAACCAATCATGATCTGGCCAACAGGCTCGGTTTGGCCGCGACGTTTTTGAATGGCGGTCAAGCTGCGGAGAGTTATTGGATGCTGCAAGAACCGTGCATATATCTCTGGGCTACTCTGCAGGTCATCCACCGTTTCGAACAACGGGACCACTGGCAACGGACACTGCAGTCCCTCAGCTGTCTCCTCCATCAGCCCCACTTCGCGAGCCAGCAGATAGACTACCAAGAGGTCCGATGCATTGCGCGTCATACTGACAATCAACGCTCCCAAGCCATCATCACCATAGGCTGATCGATAGTCCTTCAGTACACGCAACGCCGACAACACTGCGTCGGCTTCGTGGCCCAGCGAAACATCAGGACGGGCAAATGGACGTTTGGAGGCAAGTTCCTGGTGCAGCATATCCATCCGTTGCTCTTCAGTCCACTGTGAAAAATTGGTCTTGGCAAATCCAGCTGCCACCAACAACTGCTCTACGGCGCGATCGTGAAAGGCGCTGTTCTGTCGAACATCCAACACGGCTGAGTGAAAGCCAAAGGTTTGCACGATGCGCATCAACGGCTGTACGGCGTAATCAGCTGGCCGGCGCATGCCGCTGGCGATCAGGCTGTCGTACAACAAACGTAGATCCGACAACAACTCCGCCGAGCATTGATAGGCGGGTCGTGGTTCATGCACGATGGTATCACTAGCTGGGTCCATGCGCGGCAGCCGAGCCTGCATGGTGTTGATAAACTGCCGCCAGGGTTCATTGGGATTGCGGTCGATGGCTTTCTTGCCGGCCGGTCCAAGTTGTTCGGCGGCACTGGCCAGTGCCTGCAAAAATGCGGGGTTGGGTCGCTGCCAATACGCCGATAGACTCAGCAGTCTGGCCAATTGCTGGAGATGGCGTTGAACAAGTCCCAGTGCGCTACGACGCATTTCCAACAAACTCTGACGCGTCACATCGGCTGTCACCAATGGGTGACCATCGCGATCGCCACCCACCCAAGTTCCGAAGGTCAGTTTGGGAAAGATCAAGGGATTGTCAAACACCGATGTATCCAAACCGACGTCGGTCCACGCCCGCCTCAGTCGCTGATCCAGCGGTCGCAGTACCGACGGAAACACATGGGTCAGATAATCCAATACGTTGCGACGCTCGGATTGAATGTCAGGTTTATCCAAATAGATTTCACCCGTGCGCCATAAGATGGCCAGCAACGCTCTCACCGCAAAATCATTCTCTTCCTGATACGATTCGATGTTGCCTGCCCCATCGGACAGAATTTGACGATGCAATTGAAAGCGTTCATACAGTCGGCGGTGATGGGCCAACACGGTCGCGCGCTTCGCTTCGGTAGGGTGAGCC
>JADLDX010001050.1 GCA_020846515.1 Pirellulaceae bacterium | reverse complement strand
CGAGGAAGTTGACACCATGAATGTGCCGTTTGCTCAGAACCGTTCGGTCAATCGCCGAGAGTTATTAGCGATGTCGCGGGCCGCCACTGTGGTGGGCAGCGCAACGGCTGGATCACTGGCCCAGGCCCAAAGTCCAGGGCAAGCCACTTCTGGTCAAACAGCCTCAAGTCAAGCCGCTATCGATGCGCGACCTAAAGACGAACGCCGCGCCAGCCCGAAGCGTTACAAGATGCTTAAGAGTATCAATTTATGGGCCTTCCCCTATCCGCAAAAAATGACGCTCGAAGAATGTCTGCTGCTGGCCAAACGCGCCGGCTTTGATGCGATCGAGTTGAACTATGACTTGGACAATGATTTGTCCCCCAAGGCCTCGCCATCGGAACTGGCTGGTATACGCAAGCTGGCCGATAAGATTGGCATTCAGATCAGCGGTTTGTGCTCGTTCTTGTTCTGGCAGTACCCTTTGAGCAGCCATGATGCAGCCAAACGTTCGCGCGGCATTGAGCTGGCCGGCCTGATGGCCACCGCCGCTGGACATATGGGCGTGGAGAATTTACTGGTCGTGCCTGGCGCTGTGCATATTCCTTGGCGGGATGATCATCTGCCAGTTCAGAATGACGTTTGCGAGCAGCGAGCCCGGGAAGCGGTCGGCGGCATGATCAAGCTGGCCGAAAAGTGGAAGGTCTCGCTGAACATGGAAAACATATTCTTCAACGGGTTTCTCATGACGCCCATGGAGATGAACCGTTTTGTGGACAGCTTTGGCAGCGATCGCGTGCAGGTCCACTTTGACACGGGCAATATATCGATGTTCCAATTCGCTGAGCATTGGGTGCCAGTGCTGGGCAAACGCACCAAGAACATTCACTTCAAAGAGTTCACCAAGAAGGGCACCGATTACTCGCTCGAAACGTTCCGACCGCTCTTGGATGGTACAACCAATTGGCCCGCGGTCATGGATCAATTGGAAGCCGTGGGTTACGAAGGCTACGTGACGTTCGAATACTTCCACCCTTACCAACACTACCCAGAAGCACTCATCTATCAGACTTCGGATTCGCTAGATCGCATGTTAGGCCGAGTTTGAAATTCAAGCGACCGTCGCTGTTGACCTGCTCAGTACGATACATCGTTCCAGCGATCGAGATGCTGATCGGCACCCACCACCCCCAGTGCGATCAGGCACTGGCGTTCGGCAGAGCGCATCTCGGTTTGATCGTCTGGTTCGATGTCATCCAAGCCGGCTAGATGCAGTAGTCCATGGACCACGTAGAGCAGCAATTCGTCGGCCGGGCTCCAGCCGGCGTCTTTGGACAAACGAGTGGCCGTGTCAAGGCTAGCCACAATTTCGCCTTCGACGCGGCCGACTTGCTCATCGAACTCGAAGATAAAGCTAATCACGTCCGTGGGCCAGTCGTGATCCAAGTGTTCGCAGTTGAGCTGATGAATGGTGGCATCATCCACGATGGCGATGCTGACCTCTAGCTCCTGCAGATCATAGGTCTGAGCGACCCACTGGGCTGCCTGCTCATATCGCGACCGATCATCAGGCGCACCCGCCTGATTGTTCAATTCCAACAATATCGTAGGGTGGTTGTTCATCTATGGCAAAAGATTAAATTCGAGGAGTTAGCGGTAATAGTATTTTAAATCGGCGTAAGCACTGGTTTACCAGTTCGTACAAACGCTTGGCGACCTGGTCAAGAAGGGTTTTAAAAGGTCGGCTATAAACCACCTAACGAAACCTACATCTACAGGTACATCCATATTGTACCGGATTACTTGCCTGCGAAAGAGAACTCCGCTATACCAGTTTCTTCATTTGTTTTTTGTCGGTAGGAATTGATCTTTAAGCACATATCAGCCCACCCCATTGGGTCTTCAGAGCATAGATTGCGTGTGCGCATCGATGGCGTGATCAACCGCCATGTTTCCTCCGACGGGTTCGAGCATTTTGGAAAGAGGATTTCAGTTTATGGCAGTTCGTGTTCGTTATCGCAGGCCAGGTTTTACGTTAGTCGAGTTGCTGGTGGTCATTGCGATCATTGGCATATTGGTTGGATTGTTATTGCCAGCCGTGCAAGCTGCGCGTGAAGCAGCCCGACGCATGCAATGTTCGAACAATCTCAAGCAATTTGGCTTGGCGACGCCGAACTATCATGATACTCATAAAACCTTTCCATCTGGTTATACAGTCGACCTGATACCACCGGCAGTGCTTGGTACAACTTCGATGATGTCGCTGACCAATCCCTCACACTGGTCGTGGGGTGCGATGATTTTGCCGTTCATCGAACAGACTAACTTGCACAACACTTTGGCGGTCGGTACGCGATCGCTGCAAGCCAACTTGACAACGCCGGTCGGCTTGGCCGCGCTGCAGACCTCGATTTCGACCTTCGTCTGCCCTTCTTGCCCTGGACCATTGTTGAACAACTTTGATCAGAGACTGGCCGACAACCCCGCCGATGCCAACGCAGCCTGGTATAACCGACATGTCACCAGCAATGGTACGGACCGCATTGCGATTGCCAAGTCGAACTACGTTATGTCGGCTT
>JADLDX010001049.1 GCA_020846515.1 Pirellulaceae bacterium | reverse complement strand
ATCGATTTCGGCATTCGGGTCGATGACCGACTGGACGATCTTAAAGGCGTTCGAACGCGTACCGACCTTCATCATATCGGGGCCGAAATCAGCACCTTCGCCATAGACCTTGTGGCAAGCCACGCAGCTACGTCGAAAGACGAGTTTACCCGTATCCGGATTGCCACCAGCCATGTCGGCAATTGCCTGAATGGCTTTGTTACGCGCCTCTTCAGGCTGCGGATCTTTGCCTAGCAGGATTTGCAGATACGGCACTACTTCCGCAGCCTTCTTATCGGTGGCGACGATGCTATCGAGCAGTTTCTTCGAAGCCTCATTGGTCGCCAAATCGCCACGCAAGTGAGCTGCTTGCCAAACACCCATGTTCGCACCCAAGGCGGCATCGGCGATGTATCGAACGTAGTTATCGTCCGCCATGCTGTTGGCAGCCAGAACCGCTTTCATCGCCTCCAAGTCCGGCAAGAAGCTCAGGCCACGCACCGCTTCAGCACGCACCCGAGGATGATCGTCCTGAGCTTGCTTGACCAACAAGGCTGTTGAACCCTCTATGCGCTGACGCTCGTCAGCCAAAATGCGTGTGATCGCGGCTCGGGCATCGGGAGTCTTGACGCTTAAACCTTGAGCCAACAAGGCTGGATCCACTGCATGGAAAGACTCCTGCAACCACAAGGCCTCGGTTAATAATCGATCGGCCTGCGCCGCTTGCGCATGCTTCTTCAGCCATGGCCCCAGGGCAGCCAAAACTTCGGCTTGCGGGCGAGCCCGCAGTTCGCTGCGAGCGCGATAGCGCGTACGCCATTCGTACTCGAGCAGTTGATCGAGCAGTTCGGGTACCGATTTACCAAACTGGGTCACCGGCGACAGTAGCGGTTTGTCCTTGTAATACAACCGATAAACACGGCCGTGGACATGGTCACGATTGGGATCGCGCTGGCTGTATTGCATGTGACCGATCAACGGATTGGCCCAATCGCCAAACCAAATGGCGCCATCTGGTCCAACCTGTGGATCGACAGGACGGAAGTGCTTATCCGGGCTGCTCAACAAATCAAAAGGCGTCTTCTTGTCATTGGGATCATGACGTACGCGAATGCCCTTGAATCCACCGCCGTCGTCAGAGAAGGTCCAGCGTGGGATACCGTTCATGTTGATCACGCACGCGTAGATAAACTGGCCCTGCACTTCATCGGGGAATTGACGAGTGACCAGGAAATCGCTGCCGACAACCGGGCGCATACCTTCGGTATCGAAGACAGCGTTGATGCCTTTGCGTCCGCGATACTGCGCACCCGAGAGAGCCGTATCCCAGTGATGATTGGCACCGGTTCCATCGCCAGGAAAGCCTTGGCCCCATTCGTTGTAGACAAAGCACCATGGATTGCCGTAACCGGGAGTCACTGTATGCGAGATCTTCCACGTGCGTGGATCAAGCGTGTAGTATCCCGATGATCCAAAGTTACGGAATGGCCCCCAAGGCGTTTCCACCGTGGTGCTCATGGCAACGCCTTCCATCATTTGCAGCAAACCAGATGGACTGCTTTCAAATGCGCCCACTGTGTGGTGCGTATCCTCCGTGGCCCAACCATCCAACACATGCACGACCTGGTCGGCCTTGTCATCACCATCGGTATCTTTCAACCAGATCAGTCGCGGTTGATCGACCACCAGCACACCACCGTTGTAGAACTGAAAACCGGTGGGACAGTGCAGTTTGTCGTAGAAGATCGTGCTCTTGTCGGCCGCGCCGTCGCCATCGGTGTCTTCCAAGATGACCAGTTTGTCGCTTGGTGGAGCATCACCTGGTTGCCATTGGGGATAACTGGGCATGGTGGACAGCCACAATCGACCTTTGTTATCAAAGCCGATCTGCACGGGCTTGGCGATCTCAGGAAACTTCGATTCATCGGCAAACAACTTCATTTCAAACCCAGGCGGCACCTTGGCCGACTTGATCAGGTCAGCCGGCGGTTGGATCGTCGGGCCGCCCTCGGCGTTCTCGCTATACTTCTGCCGTGGTTCACCGAAACGCGTGGTTGGCTTGAACAGTTCACCTGTTTGACTATCGTCGGGCTTGGGCGCTACCGATTTGCCCTGTGCGATGTCCCACACATAGCTATCGCGTACGGCAGCCATGTTGCGGATCTTCACATATTCGCGAGGAAACGTCTCGGTATCCCAAGTGCGCCGGCCACCGTAGACATACCACCCGTTGAGCATACGGTAGTCTTGCAGGTGCACCCATGACTTTTCATTAACAGCCGCCCGCAGTTTTTCCAGTCGGTCGCTGCTGCCACCGGACGGATGTGTGGAAGCAAACAGCGCTTGATCAAGCGCTTCCCCAATGACCCGGTCACCGGTTTCATTCAAGTGGCAACCATTGATTGTCAACTGCAAACCAGCTTGATCGTTGAATCGAGCGGCGGAGGGTCCATATAGATCGACGAAGGCGAGCTTGCGTTCTTGCGCCACGGCTTTGGCCGCGTCGCGATAGATCTTTAAATTCTCGTTTTGTGCTTGCGCGTCCGGCATCAGCGGATCACCGCTGACTTCCACGGCCATCGGCGAAACGACAATGAAACGCGGCGGACTGCCGACGTCATCGCGCGGATACTTCTGCGCATATTCGTCCAGCATCTTCAGGTAGTCGAGTTTAAACTTGTCGACTCCATTGGGACCAGCAAACGATTCGTTGAATCCGAAAAAGCAGAAGAACGTATCAGCACCAAAGGCCGACAGGGGATCGTCCAACTTGTAATAATCGTTGCCGCGTTGACGATTGGCGACTTCATCCGCCGGTCGACCAAAGTTACGGAAGACCAACTGCTCTTTGGGAAAACGCAAATGCAGCAATGTTTCGAAATGACCAAACAGATTCATGCGCTCGGCGGTCGAATTACCGATCAGTGCGATACGCTCGCCCGAGATAAACTCAAGCGGCAAGGCGCTGTGCGGTAAGTCGGGTCGCTTGGGCCGCGCGGGCCGCTTGAGCATTTCTTCGGCAGTCTTCATGGCCGGATCTGCGTTTTGAGCAGTAGCCATTTCGGCAAGTTGCCCGCCCACTGACCAGGCCGTCAGAGCCAGGAGAGCGGAGCGAGCCAAGGTGGAACGAACTAGTTCACGCATGGGCGGACCTTGTGATGTTGCGGGGTTGGTAGGGGGAGATGATGAGTCTTTGCAGAACCTGCAAGTATAATTGGCCGCTGATCAAGTGAAAATGTGGGCCCCACTGTGTCGACTCCTCACGGTAACGCTGTGAAGCATTTTAGAAGCGGAACGGCGCAAGCCGTCCGGT
>JADLDX010001048.1 GCA_020846515.1 Pirellulaceae bacterium | reverse complement strand
GTTCAGGCGCGCCATTCCACGACTAGGTTTCGTTGGTAGACTATGGAACTCTTTTACCATTCAGCTCAACTCCACCATACCTGACAACAATTGAGCGCCGACGACTCGACCAGTTCGACTTCCTCAACGCCCGAAGGTGCTGGCCCCATCTATCGCCGCGCCGTTATTGTTGGCGTGGGCTTGCTGGGTGGTTCCATTGGCTGGGCATTGCGCAATCGCCAACTGGCACACGAAGTCGTCGGAGTTGGTCGACCGGGCAAACCTCCGCTATTGGCGGCCGCCATGGGCTGCATCGATCGCGCGGAAAGTGATCTAGCGCTGGCAGCCCGCGATGCGGACCTGGTAATTTGCTGCGCACCGGTCCAGCAAATACCTGAGCACGTGCTTGCCTGCTCCCAGGTGATGAACCCTGAAGGTTTTATCACCGATGTCGGCAGTACCAAACTAACCATTGCGCAACAAATCCAGCAGCACTCACAGCGCCAGCAATCTAATATCGCTTTTATCGGTTCGCATCCTTTGGCCGGTGGCACCTCCAGTGGACCCGAGCAAGCGCGTGCAGATTTGCTCGAGGGCAGTTTAGTTTTAGTCACGCCCGATTCGGACACACCGCTGGAAATAATCGCCCGGGCCGAGAAACTTTGGCAGAGCCTAGGTGCGCGAACCATCTGCATGCCACCGCAGATGCACGATCAAGCTTTGGCTCAAACCAGCCATCTCCCACACATCGTCGCGGCGGCACTCGCGGCGAGCACCGCACAGGATTTGGTACCGTTAACGGCCACAGGTTGGCGGAGCACTACCCGTATTGCCTCAGGCAATGCTAAATTGTGGCGGCAGATCCTGGAGGAAAACCGCCTCCCTGCCTTGCAGGCTTTACAGAACTTTGCCAAAGTGCTGGAGCACTGGCTAGCCGCGCTCGAAAAAGGCGACGGCGACGCGTTAGAACAATTGCTGGAACAGGGAAAGACCACTCGTGACGCTTTGGGAAGTTGATGTTCTCCCGGCCGCTGGCCAAATTGATACTGTCGGTCAGGCTCTCGCGGCCGAAGCCCGCGACCTTGGATTGGGCGACCACCTCAAAATTGCTGCCGCCCATGGCTTTCTGCTGGCCGGAGGGCTTTCCGAAAACGATGTCCGCCGCGCCGCTGCCGAACTATTGGCCGACCCCATCACCGAGCAGGTTTGCCTGGCTCCGGTCGGCGACAGCCGCCTGCAAACCGCTCAAGCCGGTCTGACACAGATCGTCCATGTGCTGCCCAAACCAGGCGTAATGGACCCAGTGGCGCAAAGCACTCTGCAAGCACTACAAGACTTGAGCCTGCCGGTTGATCAAGTTCGCACTCTACGCAAATACTGGCTCAGCGCCCTGGAACCGGCCGCCCTCGATCGCTTGTGCCAAAAAATGTTGGCCAATGACTCCATCGAACAAGTGGTCGTCGGCCCACTAATGCTCGACAAACTGGACGTCGGCTCCCCATACGAATTTCAATTGGTCCACGTCGCCTTAGGCGAACTAGATGACGCGGCTCTCTTACGCCTCAGTCGCGAAGGCCAACTGTATCTGTCGCTGGAAGAAATGCAGACGATACAGAAGCACTTTCGGGAACTGGGCCGCGAACCGACCGACATTGAACTGGAAACAGTCGCTCAAACTTGGAGCGAACATTGCAGTCACAAGACGTTGGCCGGCCGTATCGCTTATGAAGATGAACGTGGACCTCGACAGTTCACGAACATGCTCAAAGAAACCATCTTCGCAGCCACAGAAAAGATTCGCGCTCAACTAGGCAGCGAAGATTGGTGCGTCAAAGTCTTCAAAGACAACGCCGGGATCGTCAAGTTCGATGACCAGTACCACGTTGTGTTCAAAGTGGAAACACACAATCACCCGAGCGCTATCGAACCTTATGGTGGTGCCAACACCGGAATTGGTGGCGTAATTCGCGATCCACTGGGAACAGGATTAGGCGCCAAACCGTTTTGCAATACCGATGTTTTTTGTTTCGCACCTCCCGATACCGACCCCGCCACATTGCCGCCCGGCGTGTTGCACCCGCGACGTGTTATGAAAGGTGTGGTCTCAGGCGTACGCGATTATGGCAATCGCATGGGTATCCCAACGGTCAACGGGGCCGTCTACTTTGACAAACGCTACTTAGGTAACCCACTGGTCTATTGCGGTAATGCCGGCCTGCTACCGGTTGATAAAGCGGACAAGACTGTACGAGCGGGCGATTGGATTGTCGCCATCGGTGGTCGCACCGGCCGCGATGGTATTCACGGGGCTACATTCAGTAGCGCTGAATTGACCAGCCAAAGTGAATCGATCTCAGGCGGTGCTGTCCAAATCGGAAACGCTATCACTGAAAAGATGGTGCTGGACGTGCTGATCCAGGCTCGCGATGAAGGCTTGTTCAGCGCCGTAACCGATTGCGGTGCCGGTGGATTCAGCAGCGCAGTCGGTGAGATGGGCGAGTCACTGGGCGCCGAAGTCTGGCTCGACCAGGCTCCATTAAAATATGCTGGGCTCAGCTACACCGAGATTTGGATCAGCGAAGCTCAAGAGCGCATGGTCATGTCCGTGCCACCTGAGTCGCTCGATCGATTGAAGGCGGTATGCAACAGCGAAGGAGTCGAAGCCAGCGTCATCGGGCAATTTGTGCCGACCGGTAATCTGCGGCTGATGTATAACGGTGAAGAAGTTGGTTTGCTGAGTATGCATTTCTTGCACGAAGGCCGACCACCCACCGTGCGGTCGGCTGTCTACAAACCACAACCCTCGTCCGATGCCGTGCCGACTGAGATGGATCAGTCGCAATGCGAAGAGGCCATACTCAAAATACTCGGTTCCTTAAACGTCGCCAGCAAACACTGGATCGTGCGCCAATACGATCACGAAGTGCAAGGCGGCAGTGTCATCAAGCCGTTTGTGGGGCCGGCGTGTCAGGGCCCCAGCGATGCGGCCGTCGTACGACCTCGTTTGACCAGTCAACGCGGTGTGGTGATCAGTTGCGGTATGAATCCGGCCTACGGCGACTTTGATCCATACCATATGGCAGCCAGCGCGATCGACGAAGCCATTCGTAATGCGGTGGCGGTTGGTGCCGATCCAAAACGCATCGCAATTCTCGATAACTTCTGTTGGGGCAACACGGATCGAGCTGAAACGTTAGGCACACTGGTCCGCGCCGCTCTGGCCTGCCATGATCTGGCAGTTGCCTGGCATACGCCGTTTATCAGCGGCAAAGATAGTCTCAACAACGAGTTTACATGGATCGATCCGTCCGGACAAAAGCAATCCATAGCCATTCCTTCGTCACTATTAATAAGTGCCATGGGACAAATGGCCGATGTGCGTCGCGCTGTGACCATGGACTTTAAATCGGCCGGCAACGATGTGTATGTCATCGGTACCACCCACGCGGAATTCGGCGGCTCGCACCTGTTTCAAGTCTTAGAAAAAACGGGTGGCCAAGTACCGAAGGTCGATCCGCAGCCAGCAGCCGCCATCTTCAGCGCGGTACATCAAGCCATTGAGCAAGGCTTGCTCCGCGCCTGTCATGACTTGAGTGAAGGTGGACTAGCGATCGCTTTGGCCGAGATGGCCTTTGGTGGTGAATTAGGTGCCGACGTCGATATCCAGACTGTAGCCCAGCGCGATGGCCTGTCGCCTACATCCACGCTGTTTGCGGAATCCAATAGTCGCTTTGTAATCGAAGCCACACTCAGCTCTCGCCCGCAGTTGGAGAAGCTCTTCGCGGGCTTACCATTACTGCGACTAGGACAGGTCACTGCCAAAGAGCGTTTGACCATTCGCAGTGGTTCTCAAGTGCTCTGCGATCGCAGTTGGAGTGAACTGAAGCAAGCCTGGTTCACACCGCTGGATTGGTCATAACTAACCCTCCCAGCGCAGCGACAGAACTAACCCTCCCAGCGCAGCGCCCGGGAGGGTCGAAAAAACAGGCGCTACTGCAGCCTGTTTTTTCGGGGAGGGTGCGTGCGCCGCACAGACGAGTCAGCAGCGGGTGCTTCATGCTTTGGTTAG
>JADLDX010001047.1 GCA_020846515.1 Pirellulaceae bacterium | reverse complement strand
GGCGAACGCATGACCTTGCGTCTACTTGGTTCCCACTCCGAGAACATGTCGCTCTCTGGCCTGGGGATGCGCGAAGATGATCTCCAGGCGTTTCAACAAGCCACCTCACGGCCACATGGATTAGTATTGTTGACCGGACCAACTGGCAGTGGCAAATCGACCACCCTTTACGTCGCCATCGAACAACTGCTTCGAACGCGCGGCGGGAATGTCATCACGATCGAAGATCCTGTTGAATATGAGATCGTGGGCGCGTCGCAGGTCGAGATTGATAGCGCGGACAAAGTCAATTTTTCAAAAGCGCTACGTAGTCTGCTGCGTCATGACCCGGACGTCGTCATGATCGGAGAAATTCGTGATGCCGAGACGGCTAGTATCGCCGTTAAAGCCTCATTGACCGGTCATTTGGTTTTCAGCACGCTGCACACCAACACTGCCGCAGGTGTCGTCACGCGATTGATCGACATGGGAGTCGAACCATTTCTGGTGGCAGCTACCGTACGCAGGTCCGTAGCTCAACGACTCGTGCGTCGCCTGTGTCCTCATTGCCGGTCACCGAGGAGCTTAACCGAGGCGGAAGTCTTGATGCTGTCGCTTACTGACAACTATCGCACCGACCTGGTCGGTCGAACTGTCTATGAGCCCACAGGGTGTATCGTTTGCGCGGGACGTGGCTATGTGGGACGAATCGGCTTGTTCGAACTATTGCCTGGCAGCGAAGAGTTAGCGCATGTCATCGCCGATGGGGCCAATGAAGAGGCCTTGCAAAGATATGCGCGCGAGCGACAGCTTTTCTCTCTCTTGGATGACGGTATCGCCAAGTTGCTCGATGGTACGACCACTGTTTCGGAAGTCACCAGCGCGGTAGTCAACTGGTAACCATCATGAAACAATTTTCGTATATCGCTCGCAATCAAACGGGATCAATCGCCCGCGGTACTCAAACGGCGGATTCACCGGAAACATTGCGGGGCATGCTGCAAAGGTCTGGTTTGTCGTTGATCAGCTTTTCCATTCAAGAGCGTTCATGGCAAGCTCCGACACGATCGAAGTTCCTCCAGAGTTCGCCGAATGAACAGGCGATCAGCCCTTCGGCGAACTACACAAAACGTGTTGCCAATCCACAGTCGCTGCAGTTGTCGCGCTGGCTGCGGCCGAGCCAGCGTGCCATCGAAACCGCCTTGCGTCAATTAGCGATGATGCTGCGCAGTGGCCTGGATCTGATTAGCGCGTTACACGCCGTTGCCCACCAAAGCTCGTCGGCGGCCTTGAAATATCATCTACAGCAAGTCATTGAATCAGTACATGCCGGCAATTCGCTGAGCGATGCATTGGCGTGTACCAATGTATTCCCACAGATCGCCGTGCAGTTGGTCGGCGTAGGCGAAGCATCTGGCAATCTTAGCCATGTGCTGGAGCAAGCGGCCCATCACCTGGCGCAGCGGCGCAGTTCCATCAATACCGTACGCGTCGCCTTGGCTTATCCTGCGGTCGTCGCTACAGCCGCGGTCTGTATCGCCTTCTACTTGATCTTCGCCGTTATCCCTCAATTGCAGAAGTTTCTCGAGGCCATGGGACGCAAGTTGCCTGCCATGACTCAGTCATTGGTCGATCTTTCACTGTGGCTACAAACATACGGTCAAACGTTACTGGTGGTGGTTGTATCACTCTTGGGTGGCCTGATCGTCCTCACCCAGTGGCCGCCGGCTCGACTGGTGATCGATCGCCTGCTGTTGCAATTGCCTATGATCGGCAGCATCCTCAGGTTGTCCGGCACCGCGACCTTGGCCAGTTCGCTAGCGGTCATGGTCCGCAGCGGTCTTAAACTGGTGGAATCGTTGACGATCGCGCAGCGGCTGCAGGGCAATCAACAGTTGGCTAAATATGTTGAAGGAGCCCGCGAGGCGGTCCTCCGCGGGGAAGGCCTGACGGACGCATTGGCCACTCAACCCGGCTACGTGCCCATGCTCTCTAGTATGCTGGACGTCGCTGAGCGCACAGGCCAGCTTGAAACGTCGCTCGAAGAAGTCGCCAGTTTCTGCGAGAGTGAACTGCAAGCCAAAGTCAAACGACTGAGCTTGCTGATCGAACCAGCCATTATTGTGGTGGCCGGTGGCATTGTTGGTTACGTCTACATGGCTTTCTTTATGGCGCTGATGAGCGCTGGAGGCAATATTCGATGAAGATCCGCATGACCAGTCTGACCTGGTTGCTGTTCACCTGCGTCAGCTTAGGGCAGGAGCCTCAGCCAACCAGCGTCGTTCATGATCCAACCGTGCCCAGCCCAGCGATCAAGCAATTGCTGGCCAACACTGTGCCAACTGTCGCGGCACCAGATCCTAAGTCTTCAGATGCTCAGCCTTCGAATACTAAATCGTCGAATGCTAAGTCTTCTGGTTCTAACGCTATGGCTAGTTTGCGACTGAGGGCCATCGTATTAAGCGATATCGACCATGGCAGTGCTATCGTTGAGTTGGGTGAGAGAAGATATTTCGTTCCCTTGCGCCGGGACAAACTCGCCGATTCGCGCAATGGTATATCCATCGACGGACAAACCTTTCGCGTAATCGACTTTACGGCCAGCAGTGTGGTGATAGACCATGGCGATCAAACGTACCTGGTCAAATGAACGCCCACTCGAACGACGTCGACTTACACCGTCCACGTCAGGGACGGTTATTCTGTGCCCAGTTCTTCCATGACGTCAAATAGGAATCGAAGAACAATTGGGCTTCTTCGATCGATAGTGCATGTCGACTCCAACTGAGCGACATGGAGATGCGATCTCGGCTGATGCAGAACCCGATCGCGATGTTCGTATTGAGGCGTACGGGCGGCGCGGCGGCACCATCCAGCATCAAAGCATCGCCAACGCGCAGGGCCCCACATTCTTGAGTGGCAAATACGCGAGTCACACCTCGGTTGGCATCGCCACCGTAAGTGAACACCGCAGTAGCCACATGCCGCATACGGCCAAGCACCCATCGAAACAGGCGTGGGCGGCGCTGACACATCGACAGACCTTGTAGAAAATCTACGTAAACGCGAGTGTCTTTGATTTGCTGAGTTTCAGCTTGCACGCTGGCCAGCAGTTTCGGCCAATCATGACACTCGCGATGCTTTCTTCCGAGAAACGCATAACTCAAGCGATTGGCGGCCGATAATCGCAGATCCTCTTTGGTACGAATGTCGTAGGGCATCAACAATCGAATGCGGCGGTTGGTCCCACGCGTACTATGTTGTTCGTGCCACAGTCGACATTGGTGAAACAGGAGGGCCAGCCCTAGATCATTCAAGCCGACTTCGGCCAATCGAGCGCGTTCTAGAATCGCCGTCGATTCTTCCAGGCTGAGAGTCTTCACCAAGGTGGGCTGGTCCGGCGGCACAGACCGCAGACTAGTTGCCCGCAGTCGATTTGGCGTTGGACGCAGCGTGCCACGCAACGGTGCTGGCGGCAGAAATAGAAAGTAATAGGTGTTCCATAAACGTTGTTTGAGCGTTAGCGGAACCGCTGCCGGCGTATCGACCAAGTGGTTGATCGAACCACGCTCGAGCAATCTGGCATGATCCAGGCGATCGAGCCGTAAGTTCGCTTGCAGTGGATCATCTTCGGGTATGCAGAAGCGCGCGTAACAGATCAATGTATCGATCACAAAGCGACGCATGCCAATGCCATCGGCGCAGGCATGATGAAACTGGAACAGCAGCCGCCAGGTATCGTCCGCCTGGCGATGATACCAGACTCGAATGCCCGGCTCTTGGGTCAGGTCAATGGGCACGATGAAGCCATCGACTACGGGCGGTTCCAACTCGATCGAGCGGATCTTGGGTCGAAAGGCTGCATCATAGTGCCATTGCCAAGCCTTGGTGGCCTGCGTGACTCGCGAGGCATATAAAGGATTGCGGACACAGGCGCGATAGACAGCCTCTTCGAGGAACTCGACATTCAGAGGTGTTGCGAGCGTAACCTGCATGAAGGCCGTCATGGGATGCTGAGGTGAATCGTCCAGCATCAAGTACTGTTCAAAGGGCGTCAACACGAGCGGAAACAAACCGGCCGGAACGGTATCATCAACGCGATTGCGTGGACTAACATCGTTTTGCGTAAAAGCAACGGCAGGTATATCGTTTACGACTCGATCAGCCATGCAGTGCCTCGCCGCCGTCGATCGTCAACACTTGTCCCTGAACCAAATCGCTTAGCGGACTTGCCAGATACAACACAGCATTGGCGACGTCTTCCGCCAACAATTCGCGACCACTAACCAACCGTCGTTGGGCGATGGCATCGAAAATACGTTGGCTCTCAGGAAAATTACGCGTTGAATCGCTGGCCACTAATCCGGCCAGAACAACATTCACATTGATACCTTGATTGCCCAATTCATACGCCAGGTGTCGTGCCAAACTCTCCAGAGCCGCTTTGGATGCTCCGATCAAACCATAAGCGGGTAAAGCGCGATGCGATCCATGACTGGACATGGCAATGATCTTGCGTCGAGCGGCCGGCCGACCACTGGACGGCGAGCTACCCGAGGTTTGGCTACCTGATGCTTGGCTACCTGATGTTTGATTGTTTGGGGTGTGATTACTTGGGGTTTGGCTGTCTTGTTGCATGAGCGGCAAGGCGGCTTGAGTCAGCAGCATGAGCGCTTGCACGTTGGTCTTCATTGTAGCGTCGAAGTGACGAGGGGTGGCCGACATCAAGCTTCGAAAGCCGCCTGAGGCAGCGTTACTGACCAAGATATCCAACTTACCAAAGCTATTTCCAACAAATTCAAGCATGCTGGCGATATCTTCCGGTTCGCTGACATCGGCTTTAATCGTCGCCGTTCGCCGTCCGAGTGCCGCAATCTGGTCCGCGACTTCCTTGGCGGCAGATTGACTGGTCACGTAGTTGACGATCACATCCGCGCCTGCCTGAGCCAACCGCAGTGCGACGGCGCGACCGATGCCGCGCGAACCACCAGTGACTAAAGCCACTTGGTTTGTCAAATCGATCATAGTGCTGGGCCTTGAGGTTCGGAGGGAATGTTGGATAAGAGATAATGTTGAAACGCATGCAACCGTTCTTCGCAACGTCCCAAGACACCTCGATGAGGACTGCGTTCTAAACCCTGTTGAATAGAACGAAACATGGTTAGATCCTCCTTGAGAATATGTCGATTGATGGCGGCAGTCAGACGCCCCCAAGTCCTCGACAGGCTTTTTCCCAGCGTGCGGCTGAGCACACCGTTACCGGCTGGCGGTCTGCCGAACTGCCGCACCACAGCGCGGGAACTATCTGGACTGACCGGCATGATGCAATGGCACAAACTCATCGCATCGGTGAACGAAAACAATAGATTAGGAAAGACATGATGCTGTGAATAGTCGCGAGTGTTTGGATGTCCCAACCAGCGCACCACTTGGCCTTCGAACTTTTGAAACCAGGCATCGATGCCCGAATGAGCACCAAAGGGCAGGCGAGCAAAAAACGCGGTGCGATGAGGCAACAAGAGATGCTCCGAGCGTTCTTCGCCTGGATCCACCTTGAAAGTCTTCGGATGCACCGCCGGTATATGATAGGCTTCGAGCGAATTTTCGATAGGTACTTTCCAATTCGCCGGATAGCTCGGTGCCCACTTGAGCGACATATGCCAAGGAGTGCCAAAACGCGACTCCAGAAAATCATGAAAGTCTGCGCCCAGAAACTCTTGTATGGGCGGCGGGTTGGTAGACAGATTCACAAATACCAATTGGCCCACAACGGCCAATGCGTAATTGGGTAAGCACAACTTTTCGCGCTCGATGGGCACAAAGTTCTTTGGTTCAGGTATCCGACCCGTTCGGCCATCGGCTTGAAACTCCCAACCATGATACTGACAGCGCATGCGCGGTGAGTTACCAGCCGCTTGCGAGGATATCAGGCAATGCCGGTGAGAACAGACATTGGACAAGGCCTTTAGCTGGCCACCAAAATTGCGAATTTGTACCGCCACGCCCGTAATGTCTGTCGTCAGAAAATCGCCGTCCCTAGCCAACTCACACGTTGTACCCACGACATGCCAGGTACGGCGCATCAATTGAATTTCCTGCGCATACCACTCGGCCGTAGCGTAGTCACCGGGTCGAAGTAGATGAGGCAAACTGGTGGGCGTAACAAACATAGTGGGTCCGGCTGAGGCCTCGAATGGTTTGTTCAACCGGTGACCGAAGTGGCCGCAGTCGCCGCCGACACACTTGTACTGCCTGAATCCATCAACCAGACAACACTGTAATCGCGCACGTTCACCAAAATAGACTTGTCAACGCCGTACAGGGTAAAGTCAAACGCAGCCTTGCCTGGCGAGGCGCCTCGCAATCGCACATGCACTTCGCAGGCTTCACCCGCATCGGGCAAGCGACCAATTTCAATTTCACCAAACCCAGTTGGTAAAGCAGAACCAGGTGCCACCGTTTGCCAGGCAAGTATGCCAGTAACAAACAAACAAGCGTCCACGGCCGAACTGGGCAACTGCCATCCCCGTACATCTCTGGATGGACCGGCTAACTCGCCCAGCGTCGGCGCCGTAATACGGCCGACGATGCCCTCTTCTGTCAACACAAAACCACGCAGACGTTGTAGCGGCACACCTACGTAAAACTTGCTGCCCAGAGCAGGATAAACAGGCCGTTGCCA
This sequence comes from Pirellulaceae bacterium, assembly GCA_020846515.1. Classification (GTDB taxonomy): domain Bacteria; phylum Planctomycetota; class Planctomycetia; order Pirellulales; family Pirellulaceae; genus Aureliella. Next base: position 5,942 of record JADLDX010001047.1, on the reverse strand, counting down.
AGTCACACCCAAGGGTAATTCGATATGCGTCGTGTCTGAATTTGGACGATCACCTGGGCGATCGACAACTTCTACCAGACCAGTCAAATTCAATCGGTCGCGTTGGACCAAGCGTCCATCGCGTGCATAGAAATCACTGAGCAGACGACACACCACTAAGCCATCACCACGCAGCTCAGTCGTCAACCGCACAGACTGTGCAGCATCACCATAAAAACGTAAGCCTTGTACGGCGCGAACATCTCGCAACTTTAGCGACTGGCTGTGTCCCAAATGAGCACGTGCCGACTCCAGCAACAATTCAGCCCCAATGACGATCGGCATCAGGGGCCGATCATCCAGTCGATGTTCCTTCAGAAACGGATCTTGCACTGGATCCATCTGAACCATGTGCAGTTTCTGGGAACCGGAAGCCGCATTGCTACTGCTGACGATAAGCGGTGTAGTTGGCGGCTGATCTGCGCGGGGAAGATCGGCCTTGTCGACATGGTCCTGTGGTGTACAGAACAGGCGACAATAGCGATCATCGGTGATCAAGACTTCGCTCTCTCGACTCGGACTGCGCAGCTCCCGCATAAGATGTTCAACACCTTCAGCGGCGGGCATGAATTGCATATCGACCATCTCCAACGCCAATCGCGTATCGGGTTTGGTGGCCATGCCAAAATCATCCCAAGCATGCCAATGAAAGCCGATGGCATGCACCTCAGGTCGAGCTTCGCGCAGCCAATCCATCAACTTGCATAACATATCATTGGCCAGCGAATAGTCGGCATGCCCGTTGGCCCCGAACCGTCCGCTGATAGAACCGAAACCTATAAAGGCCTCCAGTGGATCTTGCCAAGTGGCTTCGATTAACGCCCAAGCGCCATCTACTTTAGCGCCAATACATTGGCGAACTTTCTCCGGCTGCTTGCGATCGAATCGGGCATCTTTGCCGATACCCGCTCCATGTAAGACGCCGCGAATCGGTCCTGAAATTTCCCGCACGCGCTGCAATACCGAGTGCACTTGTTCGCGATCGCTCACGTCGCAGGCATGATAATGGACTTCAATACCCAATTCGCGAAAACGCCGCAGATTGCTATCAATTTCGAGTGCTTTTTCGGTGTCTTGCCAGGTGTGCACAGGATTCTTACCAGCGGCACGTGCGCTAGTCATTACCTCAGCCTTCAATTCGCGCAGACCCGAACTGTCCAGTTCTCGCCAGCTGGAATTGATCTGTGGCAGTGGTTGTGTACCCAACAGATGCAGTTTGAATCCGTACATCTTGCCAAGTTGTTCGACGACTTGCGCCGTGATACCACGCGCTCCACCTGTGCAGACCCATGTCCCACCTGGGGTCAATCTCGCTGAAGTGCTCTCTTCGGCCGAGACAGGTTTCGCAATAGCACGAATGACGTTCCGTTCACCTTGACAGTAAGCGACTTCGATATCGGCACTAGGCACGGCCAACTCATGCCAAATATTATTGGCAATCTGAGCAGGCGAATCTTGTTGACAGGTATCGATAACTTTGATCGGGAATGTACGCAAACCTTGGACCCAACATTCGATCAAGATGGCTTTCAGTAAACCTGTCAGCGCACCACCTTCGATTGATGGAACCTGTCCTTCGGTCCCGAACTTGCCACCCAGTGAGGTCACGGCCACGAGACTGGCATCGTCCACCCATCCACTGGCGCAAACGTGCGCATGCCAGCGTTGGCACAACCAGAACGTGCTCATCAATCCCACATTGCGTCGGCGTTGCCAGGCCGCAGAATCGAGAGTCGAAATCGCTTCGGCATCACAGGGCGTGGTCAAGAACAGATGACGTACCGATTGGTGCGCTACCAATTCATCAAATCGTTTGGCTAATGCGTCAGGTTCTTCTGTTCCAGCCCAACGGGTCACGGGCACCTTGGCGCTGCGCAGTCGCGCCTCAAGTTGTGTCGCGATCGGATTGTCGCCGATGATCAGCGCCGCACCCGACCACACAGGTCGCCGGCCAACGACCGGTCGCTGAGGTGCAGGCGCCATGCGCAAGATGTAGCGTTTGGTTAGTGAACTAGCCGGCGTCTTCGCAGGCGAATCAACAGCCGGCGTGGCGGTTTCTGTTTTATCAATTGTCGACTCGACGAAAGTTGATTTATGCGAAGCTGAGCTATGCGAAGCTGATTGAACTTGCGTTGACTTGTCACCCGTAGATGGCGCAGCCCAACTCTGTAGATTGCCCAGCGGAATACGCGTCTCCGTGCAGTTGAACGGGAACGGACGCTGTCGCGCCTGGAGCAACAGTTCCCCGCGGTCAGCATCCAAGCACAATGCAGCGCAGCATTCGCCTTGGGATAGGTCTGGGCTGGAGCCCGCGGGCAACCAACCTTTCTCAATCACGACGACACCGTCGCGCCATTCCACCAGCACGCGTTGGGCTGTATGCAGATCAACACACATGGCCCACCAATCGCCCACCAATCGCAATTGACGAGCCGACTTTTCGAACTGATTCAAACCTACATCTGGCGAATTCTGTGCATGCAACCAGGTAACCAACTGTAGCGGTGCATGGACATCGACCGACTGACTTACCGATGTATTACTCAAACAACCTGCCGACAACAGGTGACCATGACTGGTCAAGAGGACGCTTGCATGCACGCAACCTGGCGTTAGCAATTGCAGTTGGGGGCCCGACGAACCATGGGCAGAGTGCAGGTGGATTGCAATGGGTTGACCACCGCTGCCAACCAGCCAGGCTGGCACGTGATACTGCACGATGGGTCGTAACGCCCCAGCTGATCCGGCAGCGCGTGCCCCAGCAGACGATCCCGCCAGTGTCTCGTCAGTGCGCATGGGTTGCCACGCGGCCTGTGCCAGCATGCAACTGTCTAGAGCCAGCAAGCTGACATCGGCCGCACCGGTGGCGCTAGCCAGGTGCGAGATAGCAGTCTGGACCATATCGCGCTGGCCATTGTAATGCACTCGCAGTTCATCGCTGGACCGCTGTGGCCGCCCTACCAGGGCTTGCAAGTTTGCGAAGACTGCGTCGTTATAGCCTCGTCCTGCTTCGAACGCGTTACCGTCATGCTCACTCGATAGCCAAGCCAGCGGTACACAACAGGGACTGGATGCCTGGTCGTCGCTGATCACCATGGGTACAAGCGATCGAAACTGCGGCGCATGCGTTGACTGAAAATGTTGCGCGGGCTGAGAATGTTGTGTTGGCTGCTGAGCAAGCGATGGTCGGCCCGAAGGAAGTTGCGGTACGGCTTCGGCTAGGTTAGCTACTACCGACGTATTGGTTACTTGCGGTGGGTTAGCTACGGCAGTTGGCTTGATGGCTGTGGGGCGATCGGCTGGCATAGCGGGCATAGCCGGCGTATGTGCCAAAGCTGGCGATGACTCAGGAGCCGCTGGCCGGTCCGCACTGCTGGCTGGCAGACTGGACGTCGTGGTTGTCTGCGCGCTCAGCAGGAGTTCAAGTACCGAACGAAGCGTAGGAAAATCGCTCAGCGAAAAACGGTTATCAGCCGTCGCCGACATCGGGAAGGTGAACATCTCACGCAGTTCACCAAACAGTTGCGCCTTCTTGATACTGTCGATACCCAAGTCGGCCTCGAGGTCAGCATCCATCTCCACGATCTCAGGTGGGTAGCCCGTCTGTTCGACCACAAAGTCGATCAAGAACTGCTGCATCTGAGCAGCCCTGTCAGACTGAGCTGCGCTGTCAGACTGAGCTGCGCTGTCAGACTGAGCTGCGCTGTAGGGCTGAGCTACGCTGTGGGGCTGAGCAATAACTGCCGGTTGACCATCCAGTACAGCATCTCCACGCTCACTCTTGGACACGAGTCCAACTGGCACAGTGGATGGCAGTGCTGGTGTTGATGCTGATATTGGTGACTGTACCGGTGGTTGCGCAGCTGGCTCAGTCGGGAACACGGTGGATGTTGACAAGGGGAGGGCGGTCGATACATCAGCAGAATAATCGTCTGCGGGTAAGTCCGTTCTTCGCGTTTGCTGATCCAACCAATCGCCCTTGCCGGGCAGGGTGACCAACAAATGCACGATGTCGCGCAGCGTCTTGAAGCGGTCGAGCGAAAAGCTGATAGGTTTCTCACCCGCAACCGTGCTTGCGTTTTGCAACGAATCCAAGTCGAAGAACTCGCGCAGCTCGCCGAACAGTTGAGCCTTCTTGATGCTGTCGATGCCCAAGTCAGCTTCGATATCCCAATCCAGTTCAATGATCTCAGCCGGATAGCCGGTTTGCTCAACCACAAAATCAATCAAGAATGTCTCGATAACCTGCTCACGCTTGCGTGCATCAACTGCCGATGCCGCGCTAGGACTCTGCGCATGTTCACTGCGTATTGGTTGCCCACTCCCCGACCTAGCTAACGCTGGTCGACCTTCCGACTGCTCCGCAGCGGGAGGGTTAGTTCCCGGCTGCGATGTCGTCGACGTTGCAACAATCGGTGACAAAACTTGCGCGGGAGAAGGTAGCGATGCAGGCGCTGGGGCAGGCGACACATGCTGAGGCAGTTGCGTGCTCTGACGATTGCGGTCGCGTCGAGTTTGAGAGGCATCAAAATGCACAGCGACTGGCGCGGAGATCGCGACAGGCGGTTGAGTTACACTGCCAGGTTTTCCATCGCGACTGGCCGATGCCCGCATGCGTTCACGACGCACGGCCGTGGCGTCGAAATGCAATGTCTCGATAATCTTTGGGGCTGAATGACTCAAAGCCATGGGCTGCGCAGTCATCGTATCTGTTGCTGAAACCCCTGCTGCTGATGATGATGCCAGAACAACTCTCGGTATCAGTTCGGTGCGGGGCTTAGCGAGCATGACATCCAAGCCAGCTCTGGTCGATAACAACTGAAAAGCGGCTCCCCGTTTAGGATGATCGGTTGATAACACGGTTAAACGTGAACCAGCAATCTGTCGCACTAAACGCGTGAGTACTTGTTGAGGACCAACTTCCACGACCAGTTCGACACCATCGGCAATTAAGCGTTCCACCAGTCCCACAAAATCCAGAGGTGTCACCAATTGTGTGACCAACCCCTGACGAATATCAGCCGGCTCGGCGACATAGCGATTGTGCACGCTGCTGAGCAGTGGTGTGCGTGGTGGCTCAATCGCGATCGTTTGCAGAGCCTGCGCCAGTGGTGATTGCGCAGCGGTTAAAGCTGGTGTATGAAAGGCCGTGGGTACCGCCAATAAACGACTGACTAGGCCTTCGTCGTCAACAATCTGTGCGAACTGAGCCACGGCGGCTTGCTGGCCACCGACCACAGTTTGCTGTGGCGCGTTGCGATGTGAGATAGAGACCTGGCAATGGCTGGTGCGAATCAACTGCTGGACAACGTCGGCAGCCGCCTGAATGCTGAGCATACCGCAGGCAGCGGGTACATGGTCGACGATGGCGCGGCAACGATGCCAGGTCGCAGTGAGCGCGGTGCGAATATCCCAGCAACCCGCAGCCAACATCGCCGCGAATTCGCCAAAGCTGTGGCCAGCCACGACATCGGCCGCATATCCTTCGGCCCGCAGGACCGACATTAGCAGATAGTCACTGATCAGCATGGCGGCTTGCGTCTGCCATACATCGGCGCCCAACTGGGACGCTTCTTGATTCCAGGCAAATTGTTCGAAGGTGGGTTGCCCCAGCGCAGCCAACGCCGCATTGCACTCGGCCAAGGCAGCGACCGCGCTCGGCTCGGCTAGCACCAGGTCATGCAGCATGTGTTGATACTGCGAACCCTGACCAGGCAACAGCCAGGCCACCTTCTTGGCGCGCATGTTCGGAGCGGACCAATACATCCCCTGCTCGGCCAGTGGTACATTGGCTGCCGGTTGGCCGATCTGAGCCGCCAACATTTTGGCTTTGCTCGCATAGTCTGTGGGACCTACCACCAGAGCTGACCGCCAGGCGTTTTCAACGTTGGAATCGGTTTCGT
>JADLDX010001046.1 GCA_020846515.1 Pirellulaceae bacterium | reverse complement strand
GTGGACTAAGGCGGAGGCGATGTCCACCGCTTGGCAGCGTTGGCTACGAAAAGCCAAGTCCACCGCTTGGCAGCGCAGGCTACGAAAAGGCAACCCCCGCCACGTCCTAGAAATCAAAGCTGTCTATGTTTTCTTTGGTAAATACAAACGGCTGACCAAGCAAGATGTTTTGGTCGACGATTTGAATTTCTCCCAAGCGGCCGCCCGTGATGGAAGTGGATTGCGGAGTCAGCTTGCCATCGCACAGTTGCCGTGCAGCGTGGACGGTCAAGTAACCCAAGTCCATGGTGTTCCACAGAATAACTGCGTCGGTGATCCCGTCGTGTACGAACCGTTTGCTGTCGTTGGGCAAGCCTAAGCCGATGACTTTAACGTTCGATCGACCGGACTGCTTGACTGCTTCGGCTGCCCCCGGCACGCTGGGCGAGCAGATGCCCATGATCAGTTTCACGTTTGGATAAGCGTTCAGAATATTGTTCGCTTCATCGAAAGCTTTGGGTTGCTTGTCGTCGCATGGACGCAGCACGGCCATTTTGATGTCTGGATACTTTTCCGCGCGGCGCAGTTCGATATGCTTCTGCCATTCGATCATGTTGGCCGCCGTCAGAGAGGCTGTGATGATCGCGAATTCTCCCTTGCCACCCATGCTCTTGGCGGCCTGGTCCATCAGCGTTGTGCCAATGCCCTCGGGTGTCGCCTGGTTGACGAAAAAGTCGCGAGCATCGACCTCGGCATCCGAATCCCAAGTGATCACTTTGATGCCGCGCTGACGTGCCTTGCGTAGGACGCTGGAGATACCCGCGCGATTCTCGACCGCGACGGCCAATACATCCACGCCGCGCGTGATCCAAGTATCGATCACTTCGTTCTGCTTGGCGGGATCCGGATCTGTTGGTCCGTCCCACAAAAGGTTTACATTCAGTTCGGCAGCGGCTTCTTCAGCACCCTTTCGACACGCAATGAAGTAGGCATTGCCTTTGCTCTTGGGCATCATCGCCACTGTCAATCGCTCCGTGGCTGGCGGCGAGGTTTGGCGACTGGCCGTCGGTGGAATCGTACCGGCTGAGGCCTGGCTGCCTTTCCCAACGCTGTCTGCTTGGCCGAACCGAGACGATTGCTCTATGGCGTCGACGACGGCCCGGTTGCTGCCGGCGATGATCAATGCGCCCAGCAAAATGGTGGCGCACAGGATGGCTAACTGACCGTACTTCATTTCAAACTCCTGTCCGGTTGACGTTGGGGGAAGCCACATCTTATCGGATGTCGAATGGGTAGGAAGAGCGGCGACGTTGGCCGCCGAGCCCGCCGCCGACTGACTGCGATATCGGTCGATGCAGATCGTCGCGAGCAGTAGTACACCACTCAGGATTCCGGCCAGTTCGGCTGGTAGGTCCGATAGACGCAATCCATTTTGCAATACTGCAATCGCCAATAAGCCTAGCAACGATCCGACAATCGTGCCTCGTCCGCCGAATATCGAAGTGCCGCCTAAGACAACGGCGGTGATGGCCATTAACTCATAGCCTGTACCCGCATCGGCTTTGGCTTGTCCCAAGTGGGCCACATATACCAGTGAGGCCAGACTGGCAAACAGACCGCTGATGACATACACGCTCATCAGTCGACGATCGACCTGGATGCCTGCATACTGGGCGCCCTCGAGCGAGAAGCCAATCGCCGTGAGCGCTCGACCCAACGCTGCGCGGTTCAGCCACCAGTAGCTCAGCCCAGCCAGCACGACTAGCAGTGGCAATTGCGCGGGAATGAATCCGAACCAATAACCTTGTCCGAGAAACAGAAAAGATTCGGGCAATCCCGTATAGTTTTCAACGCCACCGGTCAGACCTTCGGCCAAACCGCGAAACAAAGAATATGTCCCCAGGGTCACGATCAGCGGCGGCAGGCGTAGTTTGGCAACCAGCCAGCCGTTAATCGCGCCGCAGGCCGCGCCTACACCGATCGTCGCCAAGGCTGCCAACGGCAACGGCAACTGGGCATCACGCCACAGCCCTCCGAAAATCACCGCGCACAATCCCATCAGCGAACCGACCGACAAATCGATGCCGCCACTGACAATGACCAATGTCATCGCTAGAGTTAGCAGTCCAATTTCAACACTCAGCCTGAGCACTTCAAATGCGTTAGCAACAGAGAAGAAGTTGGTGCCCAGTATCGCAAAGAGCGAAACCTCGACGACCAACATGAGCATCAATGATAGATGTTGTCGATGAGTGGCATGCGTCATGGCGGCTGCTGTCATGTTGGCTGCTGTCATGGTGAAGGTTGGGACCTATTGGTCGCTGGAAGGACGCCCGGCAGAGCAGGGGGGATCTGGCTACGTTTACGAGCCGGTCGAACTTGCCATATAGACTCAGAGGCTACCGCCGCCAATATGATCACGCCTTGCAGTGCTTTCTCCCATTGCGGCTGAATGTGCAAGAATACCAATGTCGGTCCAATCAATCCCAGCAGAGCGACCCCCAAGAGTGTACCGATCATGGACCCTCGCCCACCGGCGATGGCCGTACCACCGATAACCACTGCCGCGATAACCTGTAATTCCAAGCCACTGCCTGCGTTGGGATCGATGTCCCCGAAGCGTGCTGCTCCCAGCAAGGCGGCCAAACCGGTTAGTCCCCCCATCAGTACAAAAACCGCCAAAAGCACGCGTTGCGGTCGTATGCCCACCAAGCGGGCTGCCTCTTGATTGGACCCAACGGCCAAGACACTGCGCCCGCTGCGCGCACTGCGCAGCCAGATTGCCATGGACAGCAAGACTGAACTGCTAACGCCCACGATGATCCACTGACCTGTCCATTGATCAGCCCCAAACCATTGGAGATGATCCTGCAAGCCTCGCACAAATTCACCTTCGCGCCACCAACGCAAGGCTTCTCGAAAGATGACCATGGTCGCAAGTGTGACCACGATGGCTGGTAACTTCACATAGGCCACGAAGTATCCGTTGACCAACCCCATCAAAGCGCCTGTCCCAATCGACAAGCAAATAACCAGCGGCAGAGGCCAGCCTTCGGCCGCTGCCAGTGCACTCACCACGCCACAGACGCTGTATTGTGAACCAATAGAGATATCAATTTGTCGAGCCATGATGACCAACGTCATCCCTATGGCTGCGACCAGTACCGGTGCGTTGGCCACCAATTTGTCGCGCACATGCTCAGGGCGAAAGAAGGCTGGTGCAAACAACGCCACGATCGCCAACAATCCAATCAGCGCAGCGGCTATCGAAACCTCGCGTCCGTAGCGAGTAAGCATTGAGTTGGGGGATGGCATGTTTTCTTAAACAGCTCTTAGTATTAGGCGTCTGGCAGGGCTAAATGCATGATCTGCTCGGCGGTCGCCTGGCTTCGGTCGAGCGTGCCGCTGATTGTACCGCTACGCATAACAGTGATGCGATCGCACATGCCCAGCAATTCTTGGATCTCGGAGGAGATGAGCACAATGGCCATTCCCTGTCCAGCCAACTCGGTCATGACGCGATAGATTTCTGACTTGGCCCCCACGTCAATGCCTTGCGTCGGCTCATCCAGAATCAAAATCCTGGGACCAATGGCCAACCAACGTCCCAAAGCCACCTTTTGTTGATTGCCACCAGACAATGATTCCACTTTGGCTTGAGCAGACGAGGTCTTTATTTGCAACTGTTCGATAGCCTGCACAGCCATCTGCTGTTCGTTTTGGAAGTCAATTCCCCATCGACCTTTGATGAGACTCCTATCGGAGGCGGCACCAGAAATCAGACCCGATCTGGCGCTGGCCGGGGCCGCATCCAAGAGGCTGAGCGTAACGTTGGCGGCGATCGGCATCTCGGGGATGACACCATGACGACGCCGGTCTTCCGGCACATAAGCCAGCCCTTGCGAAATAGCCTGGCCTGGCGAGTCCAGGGTGACCGGCTGCTCGTCAATCAACACCGCGCCTGAGTCGGTCGGCACCAGGCCGAACAGAGCCTGGGCGAGTTCCGTTCTGCCTGCGCCCATCAGCCCACCAATTCCCAAAATCTCACCAGCGCTGACATGGAACGAGACATCGTGAATGCCGACGGTACTGGAAGACAATTGTTCTACGCGCAAGCGTGGTTTGCCAATGGGGACGGTCGTTTTAGGGAAGATTGTTGAGACATCGCGGCCGACCATCAAGCGAATCAACTCGGCTGGCGATATCTCGTTGGAGGGTCGCGTAGCGATCCATGTTCCATCGCGGAGCACGGTGACTCGCTGGGCAATCTGCGTTAGTTCCTCGAGGCGATGTGTAACGTACAGAATGCCCAAACCATTAGCGCGTAATTCCTTAATCACACCGAGTAAGTGTTCGACTTCACGCGTGTTCAAGGATGCCGTTGGTTCATCCATGATGACTAACTGAGCTTTTTGGCCGATGGCACGGGCGATCTCGACCAACTGCTGCTGCGGCATGCTTAGATCTCTGGCCAAGGTATCGGGCGATATCTCCGCGCCCACGCGCGCAAGCAATTGTGTCGCCAGTCGACGCCGAGCGTTCCAATTGATAAGCCGCCAACCAGTATCGCCTTCGCAGCCGTAGGCTAGGTTTTCGGCAACGGACAAATCCGGAAACAAGGTCGGTTGTTGATAGACGACCGCCACGCCCAGTTGTTTGCTCACGATCGGATCAAACTGGCTGACCCGGGAGCCGCCAAGGTAGATTTCACCAGCGTCGGGCCGATAAGCGCCCGTCACAATCTTGATCAATGTCGATTTCCCGGCCCCGTTTTCACCCACCAGAGCATGCACTTCACGCGCGGCTACCTCGAGAGACACGTCCTGCAGCGCGCGAACAACACCAAAGGATTTCGAAATGTGGTTCAGACGCAAAACCATATCGTTAACTCCAGGATTCGCTTCGATGGCTTAGCGTTTGAGCAATACATTTTGTTCGTAAGACCGGACGTCGGTCAGCCAGTCTTGTCCGGTAGGCACACCTTGCCGTTGACAGTATTCATTCCAGACAGCCCCCAGCGGCATTGTCTTTTGTTCTTCTAGTAGAGCCAGTCGAGCCGTGGTGTCACCCGATCGTTCAAGTGCTCGCCATGATTGATTGGGCTCCAATAACGCGGCCAGTAGAGCTTTCAGTAGATTCCGCGTCCCGATCACCCACGCGGCTACGCGATTGATGCTCGCATCAAAATAATCCAGTCCAAGATGGACGCGTGGTAACAAGCCATTACGCACGATTTCCTGGGCAATCGCGCTCAATTCATCATTCAGGACAACCACATGATCGCTGTCCCAACGGACACCGCGACTGACATGCAACAGCAACTCGTCGACCCACAGCAAGGTTGATGAAATCTTGTCCGAGATCACTTCCGTAGGATGAAAATGGCCAGCATCCAAGCAGAGCAGTTTACGACGGCTGATGGCATACCCCAAGTAGAATTCGTGCGAGCCAACGACGTAGCTTTCCGAACCCAGGCCAAACAATTTGCACTCTACCGCATCGCGTACGTGCTGCGCATGCAGTGGTTCTGCGAACAACTTGTCCAGCGACTCGCATAGCAGCTGGCGTGG
>JADLDX010001045.1 GCA_020846515.1 Pirellulaceae bacterium | reverse complement strand
TTGAAGGTCAATCTTCCAAAGATCATAGTTGTGATTGATGCTGAAACGCACCGACTCGTGCTGGGCCGTCCGATTGGCATGCACAACCAGGTACGAACCATCAGGTGCCCATTGTGGGTCTCCATACCAAAAATCATCTTTCGTCACGCGCGTGATCTGGCTGGCCATCACTTGGTCAACCGGTTCGGCCTTGTTATCTGACTTCGCTAACCCAGCTAAGTCGGCTACCCAGACTTGGGTTGGCCCGTAACCTTCGTATCCTTCACCCTGATCCTCACGCACCACGATGACGTTACTCAGCCGCTCTTCCTCGGTGCGAGGATCGAGGCCTAGATCCGCTACAAAAGCCAGCCGCTGGCCATCGGGGGAAAAGGTGATGCGACCATAAAAGCGATCGGTGATCACGCGTCCATACGGCTTGTTCTTACCACCCAATGGCCGTGGCCGACCACCTTCGATCGGCATGAACCAAATATCCACGGCCGGATCTGAGTAAGGGGGCACCGGCGCGAACGCCGGCGTGCCATCAGCAAACGGACGCGAGGACAGGAACATTACCCACTTGCCATCTGGAGTTAATACCGGACTATGAGCATCAGGCTCTCCAAATTCCATCGCGTGAGGCGGTCCGCTCTCGTCGACTTTCCAAAGCGACTGCTTGACTGTTCGCGTCCACGGATCCACGCGTGACCGGCAATAGATGGCCGTCTTGCCATCTTCCAGCGTAATCGGATCGACAACATTGTCCGTTAAGAAAAGGTCTTCAATGCGTGGCGGTATGGGATCGGCACACCAACCGCTCGCTCCCCCGAGCATTGTCAGAGCAAGCACTGCCACCAAAACAGTGGCTCGACGCCATCGCGCGCCCAGGATGCATGTCAAGAATGACGGTGGTGTCGCGCGCTTCATATCTGGCTCCAGGATGATGACGTGAAATTGGACTGCGATTTTCCGTAGCCACCGCTGCCAAGCTGCCAAGCGGTGGATTTCGCCGCCGGCACAATCCACCGTCTGGCGACAGTGGCTACGGTCCACCGTCTGGCGACGAGTGGCTACGATGTCGACTCAGTCTTGATGTCGAAGCAACGGGAACAGCACGATGTCGCGAATGCTACGCGAATCGGTGAGCAGCATGATCAAGCGATCGATGCCGATGCCTAAACCACCAGCCGGAGGCATGCCGTTTCGTAGTGCGAGCACGAAGTCGTCGTCCATCTTGGCCATCGAATCTTCTTCGGCTTGACCGTCCAGTTGCGTGCGGAACAGCTCTTCCTGCAACAAAGGATCGTTCAATTCCGTATAGGCATTCGCCAACTCCATACCATGCACAAACAGCTCAAAGCGTTCAGCTACTGACGGGTCATCTTGCTTGCGTTTGGTTAGCGGACAAATGCTGGCGGGGTAATCGATGACGAAGGTCGGATTCGTCAAGCTCTCTTCGCACAGCTCCTCGAAGACTTCGCTCTTGACCACATCCGGATGTTTGCCGGTGGGGTCCATGCCCAGCCGTCGATGCAGAGCGGCTATGCCTTCGACATCGTGAGGATCCAGTTTGGTGGCTTCCTGGAAGAGATCGTTGTACTTGGCGCGGCGGAACGGCGGTGTGAAGTCGATGGGTTTATCATTCCACACAACCTGAGTACCCTGACCGGTTGCTTTCAGCGCATTGACGATGATCTCTTCGGTCAACTCCATCATGACTTCGTAGTTGGCAAACGCTTCATACGATTCCAACATGGTGAATTCTGGATTGTGTCGGGGGCTGATCCCCTCGTTGCGATAGACGCGCCCCAGTTCATAGACGCGTTCCATGCCGCCGACCAACAATCGCTTCAAATGCAACTCCAACGCAATGCGCATAAACAGCGGCATGTTGAGCGCATTGTGATGCGTCAAGAAAGGCCTCGCCGCGGCGCCACCGGCGATCGTATGCAGCGTGGGGCCCTCGATTTCGCAATAGCCGCGGCGATTGAGCGTATCACGTACCGCTTGCACAATTTTGGTGCGCTTTAAAAACGTATCCATGACGCCTTCGTTATAGGTCAAGTCAAGATAACGTTGTCGTTGACGCAGTTCTTGATCGGTCAGGCCCGCATGCTTCTCCGGCGGCGGTTCCATCGTCTTGCACATGAAGTGCAGTTTCTCAGCAAACACGGTCAGTTCACCATAGTTGGTGCGACCAAGCCGACCATCGACCCCGATCCAGTCGCCCAAATCGAACAGGCCGGCCAGGTCAAAGTCGGCGTCACCCACTTGTGCCTTGCCGATGAAGATCTGAATGTCACCTGTCCAGTCGCGAATGTTGACGAAGATCAGTTTACCAGTGGGCCGCATCAGCACGATGCGCCCCGCCACGCGCACCTTGGGACCAATTTCCTCGCCTGCCCCCTGGTCCGATTTCCACTTGCGATAGTCGATCGCTTCGCCAGCCGCGTTGGCACCAAAATCAGGCAATGGCAAGGTGCGACCATCAGCCGTCTGAAACTGAATCTCAGCCGCCCTGGCCCGAACATCGCGGGTGAGCTCTCGGTTTGGAAAATAACCACCCCAAGGGTCGATCCCCAAGCTCTCGATCTTGCGAAGTTTGTTTAAACGTGCTGTTTGGAGGACGTTGCGCGGTTGAGAATCACCAGCGCTTGGATCAACTTCTGGTTGGTTCATGCTAATGTGGCGGCTTTGGAGATAGACTGCGAAGAATAGTAAAGATGTTATTTTTTGTGTAATGCGGGCAAAACGGTGTCGACACGAAGAGGATTTTAGCGATAGCCTAAGGGAACGGCGAGGGCCTCGCCCCCGCAATCAACGTCATGAAAGATAGGGAAGTCACAATCATGGAACGTTTCCATCGCTCGCATTCTCAGGCCGGTATCTTGGTGATTGAACCAGATGCCTTATTTCTAACGGCCATCGGTGGCGCACTGGATTTGCAGGGTCATAAAGTCATACTGGCTCGCACCGAATCGGTGGCTCAGCAAGCCCTGCAATCGCAATTCGTCGACTTGATCGTGTTAAGCATTGACCATTTGGAGGATGGTTGCCAGTTCGCTGCTCGACTGCGCCAATCGGAAGATCATGCTGAGATTCCCATCATTTTTATTGTGCCTGAAATGTCCAGGCATTGGGCGGCCAGTCTTCAGGAGCAGGGGGGCGTGTTTTGTATCCTGCGCTCCTTAGACCCCAACGATTTGATTGATCTGGTCGACAAGGCACTCTGGATGCCCCATGTGGCTCGCCGAGCCAGTCCACCACCTAGTTTCAGTCAAACGGCAAAAGATTGGGTCAAGTTGGATTGGCGTCTGCTCTAGCTAGCAATCTTGTCGCCTAGTATGCTGTCCATCCTGGCTTTGATCACAGTTTTATGGCGGATTGGACAACCAAGCAAAGTGCTGGCATATGAGCGACGAAGTTGTAGCCTACGATCCGTACGCTTTGCCCGCCGACGCCATTCAAGAGCCACCGGCCAGCTTGTGGGCGGCCTTTCGAAAGATCGGACCGGGCATCATTCTTGCCGGCACCATTGTCGGCTCGGGTGAGCTGATTCTGACGACCAGCTTAGGTGCGCAGCACGGTTTCGTGTTCTTGTGGTTAATCCTGTTCAGTTGCGTAATCAAGGTCTTTGTTCAAATAGAACTAGGTCGTTACGCAATCTCATCTGGCAAACCAACCCTGGGCGCACTGCACGACATTAATGTGCTGGGCCGGTCAGGCAATTGGCTGGTGTGGTGGTGGTTTGTCATGTTGCTGTGTACTGTCGTTCAACTGGGCGGCATGACCGGCACGATTGGCCAGGCGTTGAACCTGGCATTTCCGGCCTTGTCCGAAGGCTCGATCGTCCTGGCACAGCAAATCTCGCCGGAGTTTGGCCAATACGTCCAAGATCGGCGTGAGTTCCCGTGGGCTGTTGTCACCTGTTTGGTAACCATGGCGCTGATCTATGGCGGTGGTTATCGGAGAATCGAGTGGTTGACGACGGTCATCGTGGTCAGCGCGACCTGCATTACAGTCATGGCAGCGTCCGCACTTCGTTACACGGACTATCCCATTCGCGCCAGCGATATTGCCGGCGGCTTGCAAGTGCATTGGCCCGAGGCGGGTATTGCCGCCGCCTTCGCCGTGTTCGGCATCACGGGAGTTGGTGCTACCGAACTGTTTTATTATCCCTATTGGTGCTTGGAAAAAGGCTACGCCCGATTCGTGGGTGTCTATGACGGTAGCGAAGCTTGGGAACGGCGCGCCAGAGGATGGATTCGCGTCATGCATCTCGATGCTTGGGTCAGCATGGTGGTGTTCACGCTTTCCACCGTTGCGTTTTACTTTATGGGGGCCGCTGTGTTGCATCCGCAAGGGCTGCATCCCAAGGGCCCCGAGTTAGTGCAGACGCTTTCTAACATGTACGTTGGACCGTTCGGTACTTGGGCTCGCATTCTGTTCCTGATCGGAGCGGGCGCTGTGCTGTTCAAGACGCTGTACTTGTCATGCGCCGCCAACAGTCGATTGACAGTCGACTTTCTCAACCTGGTCGGATTTACGCGCACCGTCGAGGCTTCTAAACGAGCGCAAGCCATCCGCCGTTTTTGTTTGATCTATCCCTGCCTGGCGTTACTTTTCTACATCGTTGCCCGAGACCCGCAATTGATGGTCAAGATCGGAGGCTTTGCGCAGGCTGCCACATTGCCGATGATCGCCTCGGCCGCCGTTTACTTTAGGTACTTCAAAGTAAACCGAAGTTTGCAACCGTGGTGGGTGACCGATGCGATGCTCTGGACCGCGTTGATAGCAATTGTCGTGGTGGCCGCATACGCCATTCCCAATCAAGTGATGGAGATCGTCAAGATGTTGACCTAACCACCGTTGGTTACGTGGTCAACTTTGCGCATCTTACCCCAACGCTATACCAGTCATGGTTTTCCCGGGCGGCTTAATGAGCACTGGAAGAACAACTGTCTTCAGCGCCATCACTGATACGCTCCGAACAACGGACTCTTGTATCCGATAAGCAGAGCATGTTCCCCTGTGCAATCCTACACCGAATCTCGTTCATTCTGGATGTAGACTATGATCCTCGTTCGTTCTAAATGGATACTCGCTTGGCTAGCGCTTTTGGCGCTGGCCGGATGCTCATCGCAAACAAGCCATCGCTTTTCATGGCTGCGGCCTCGGCCTAGCCACGTTGCCGCCGACAAAGTGGCGACCGCTGATCGGGCGAGTGAATTAAATCCTTCGACAGTTCTTTCACAGAGCCTGCCCAACGGTCCGGCCAGATTGCCTCCGGCCATTGAATTGCCCGAGCAGCAGTATGAGCAGATGACGCTGCCTTCAGCGGGCACAGAGCCGGTCAACGCGTCACCTGGCGATGTAGTGATCTTCGCTGAACACGTGGCCAACACCGCTACTCCAGCGAGATAGCTTCATCCGCCAATAACGATGGAATGTTGTCGGCCATGCGGTAGAAGTAACTGCCGTTGGCATTGACCAGTCCGGCGTCCAGCGGCGACTCGATCTTGATGCCTTTGTGACTGAACAATTGCCCAGTCACCTGTTGCTGTCGGAATCTCTGCACCAGATCATCATCGGCCAGCCGCAGCGACTGGCCGGTGATCGGACATCGAATGATTTCCAGGAGCCATTCATTCATGATTGGATCGATCCAACACTATTTCTGTTGAATGCGAATGCGGCGATACTCCATTTGTCCCCGATCGCCTTCCAAGCCGATGGGACCCGAAGCTGGGACTTTGAATTCGGCCTCGAGCACTTCGCCGTTGCAAGTACAGTGCGCCACGCCACCTTTGACTTCCACAACTACTTCATTCCAATCCTGTGCCTTGTAGTTCTTCAGTTCCTTGTAAGGGCCGGCCAGCGGATAATCTCGACACTGCAGTTGAGGTGCGCGAATGAAGATGCCACTGTCGGCGTTAGGAGTCGCGCGGAACTCTAGTTTCAATGTAAAATCCTTCGAGAACTCGGCAGTCGTCCACAACTGAGCAACCTTTCGGCCTTGCGGAGGCGTGGTAACGATCAAACGACCGTTCTTGGCGACGTAACGCCCTTCATCGCTCGTAACCTGGCCATCGAAAATGGCCGTACGTCCCTTGCCCTTGGCGTCTGGTCGGAATCCCCAACCGGTCAGGTCATGACCATTAAATAGACTCTGAAAACCAGGCTCCACTTGAAACGGGTCTGCTTCCGTTTCAACGAAACCCAGCGTGGCCAAGATCGGGCGCAAGGCAGCGGACCACTTGGCGTAGCCCGCATCATTGGGATGTAGGAGATCTGGAAACTCTTCCGCCTTGGCATCACCAGCTGGATTGGCAAAGAGTGTCCAAGTATCCAAGACGGTAACTTGTGGGTCTCCCTGAACGGCTTCGAACATCAGTTTGTTAAGTGCCTGAATTTTATCGGCCGGTCGCTTCTTACTGGCCGAACTAGGCATGACGTTGCACAGGATGATAGGCATCTTGGCATTGTGAGTCTTGAGTGCTTCGACAATCAACTTGATGTTCGCCGCGATCGTGGCTGGCTCCGCCTGCTCTTCCAAATCATTGGTCCCCATCAACATAACGACCGCTGCCGGATGAAGATTGAGGACATCGTCCTTCAAGCGAATCAACATGCCACGCGTCGTATCGCCGCTGATACCGCGATTGGCCAGCTTCACGCCTGGGAAGGCTTTTTCTAAACGGTCGCCCCAGCCT
>JADLDX010001044.1 GCA_020846515.1 Pirellulaceae bacterium | reverse complement strand
GATATTGCCGGTCAGTGGACTAGGCGCAGCGACTAAGGGATTTTTCAGTGTTAGACCAAGATAATGTGTGGACAGATCGATACTCATTTGGTCACCCCATCATAAACGGCCGCCAGCGATCGTTCGACATTCGAAATCTGTTCGTAGTAGTGCCAGCGATCATCGATGTCATTCTGAGCCAGTTCCATCAGTCGCGAGGCACGCTCGGGATGACTGCGCTGCAGCATTGAAAACCGAGCTTCCTTCGCCGCAAACTGCTGGAACGGTATCGTGGGTTTACGACAGTCCAAATGAAATGGCTTGGAGCCAGCATGCGCTACGCGTGGATCATAGCGATACAGCGGCCAGTATCCGCTGTTGACGGCCTCTTTCTGATGCGTCATACCAGTCGTGAGATCAATGCCATGTGCGATGCATTGACTGTAAGCCATGATCAGGGATGGTCCCGCGTACGACTCGGCTTCATGAAACGCTTTGATGGCTTGCAGGGGGTGTGCGCCCAAAGCAATCTGCGCGACATAGACATGTCCATACGCCATAGCGATCATGCCGATGTCTTTCTTGCCGATCCCTTTACCGGCTGAAGCAAATTTGGCGATCGCGGCACGCGGTGTCGACTTCGATGCCTGGCCGCCCGTATTGGAGTAGACTTCGGTGTCCAATATTAGCACGTTGACATTTTTGCCCGAGGCCAACACATGGTCCAAACCACCAAAGCCGATGTCGTAGGCCCAACCATCGCCACCCACAATCCAGACAGACTTATTCACCAGGGCATCGGCAATTTGCTGCAACTCCTGCGCGGCGGGTGCCGACAGCGATTGCAAACGCAATTTAAGTATTTCGACCACCGAACGCTGCTGGGCAATCTGGAGTTCATCACTTTGCTCATTCTGAAGCAATTGTTCGATATGCTGGCTAGTGAACGATTGGTCGAGTAAATCGGGTGCCAGTTCTTGCAATAATCGCCTGGCCGTTTCGCGTCGCTTTTCAGTCGCCAGATGCAGGCCTAATCCAAATTCGGCATTGTCTTCAAATAGGCTGTTGGCCCAAGCCGGCCCGCGACCATCGGCATTTTTTGACCACGGCGTCGTAGGCAAGTTGCCGCCATAGATAGAAGAACAACCAGTGGCATTAGCGATGATGGCCCGATCACCAAACAATTGCGACAGCAGTTTCAGATACGGAGTTTCGCCGCACCCCGCACAGGCTCCTGAGAACTCGAACAACGGCAGTAACAGTTGCGAACCCTTGACCGTAGCCGTATCAATGCTGCTGCGCGGTAACATGGGCAGCTTTAGAAAATAGTCAAAGTTCTCGCGTTCCTGTTGCAACACCTCTTGCTTGGCGACCATGTTGATCGCCTTGACCTTCACTGACTCTTTACTGCGAACCGGGCAAACATCGACACAGACTCCACAGCCGGTGCAATCATCAGGAGCCACTTGCAACGTCATGCGCATCGAATGCTGAGTGTCCGCCGCGGGCGATCGCCAAGGTACTGAAGCGAAATGCTCAGGACACTGCCCAAGCGACGCAGAGTTAGACTCCGACGGAGTTGCGTATACTTTGCTGCGAATGGCTGCGTGCGGGCAGACGATCGAGCAGAGTCCGCATTGAGTGCACAGATCAGGCAGCCACGCGGGAATCTCGGTGGCAATACTACGCTTTTCGAGCTGGGCTGTACCCGTGGGGAACGTGCCGTCCACTGGCAGGGCACTGACCGGCAAGTGGTGACCTTGTCCGGCCAACATGATACCTGTTACGCGTTGGACAAACGAATCGCTGCCCGCGCTGGTCCACTGCCAATCGTTGCTCTTGCCGGTGACGCTCGCCCCCAGTGGTACTTCTCGCAAATTCTGTAGCGCTAGATCAACCGCAGCCAGATTCTTTTCGACGAGCGTTGCACCGCGTTTACCAAAGCTACTCTCGATCGATTGCTTTAGGGCAGGGATGGCTTGATCAAGCGGTATGATTTTTGAAGCAACAAAAAAACTAGTTTGCATGACCGTGCTGATTCGACCTGGCAACCCAACCTGGTTGGCAATTGCGTCCGCGTCGATGACCAGCAAGCGAACCTGATGCTTCAAGCACTGTTGTTGAAAATCACCTGGCAGATGCAGCCAGAGCTCTTCGGCCTTGTAAGGGCAATTCAGCAAAACAGTTGCGCCATCGCTCACGTGGTCCAGTATCGAGAACCTTTCCAAGTAAGCAAAACGGTGGCAAGCCACGAAGTTTGGTTTTTGGATCAAGGTACTTGATCGAATGGGGTGATCATCGATGCGCAGGTGAGATATCGTCATGGCTCCAGATTTTTTGGAGTCGTAAACGAAGTAGGCTTGCGCTTGTAGGCCTTCGCTTTGGCTCTGATTTGTGGACTGGTTGGGGCTACGGAACTGACCAACGATTTTGGCTGTGCTCTTGGTGGCACTGACTGTCCCGTCGCTGCCAAGTCCATAAAAGATGGCGCGCAATCGTCCGGAGTCGGTCAGATTGATTGACGTATCAACCTTTAAACTCAGGTGTGTAACGTCGTCTTCGATGCCGATCGTGAAGGCGGTGCGACGTCGACCGTCGGCTGTCTGAAGCGGGACGGGCTGGCGATTCAGCTCGTTAAAAATGGTCACCGCCATTTGCGGTGTAAACTCTTTGGAGGCCAAACCATATCGTCCTCCGATGATGGTCGGCATCGACCGCGCGGTGGATTGCATTTCCCAT
>JADLDX010001043.1 GCA_020846515.1 Pirellulaceae bacterium | reverse complement strand
CTTGTTCGAAAATCATTTGGCGTGTGGAAGTATCAGTAGCGCGGAACCATAACGCGATCGACTTGGCCGCCGCTTCGCCAGCGTAGGCGTCGATCAATGAATTACTAGCGATGCTGACATATTCTGTGCCAGCAAAGCTCATTGCATAGTCAGGGGAATTCGGGACCAAACTGGGCTGAGCCAATTGGACATTGCCCACGATCACGCCATCTCGCGATACAGGTGCCAGTCTGTTCGCAGCCACCGTGCCATCCAGTTCGCCGAGACGGAAATAGGCCACGGGCGAATTGGCTAAGATGACATCGTCTATCTGGCCACTTACCGCGCTCAAACTCGAGCCGGCAGCCACGCTGAAGGATCGCGAACTGGCTTGTGGCCCATCATTGGTTCCCTGAATGGTGATCGTAAGCGTATTGAGCGTCGATTCCACCGCATCATGAACGTTGAACGCAAATGTCTCGGTCAGAGTTTGTCCTGCCGACAATTGCTGAACAGCGGCTAACGCATTGTTGAGCGCATAAGTGTACGTGCCATTGGCAGCCCAGTTCAGTGAGCCGAAGCGACCTAAGCTCGGGTTGGTATTGGCACCGGCCACGTTCAATACAGTGAGTGTCGTGCCGGAGTCCGTATCCAGTGCACCGCTGAGCAGTGAACCGGCCACCGAAACCGCATCTTCAGAAATTAGGTTGTTGATCGGTACCACTTGAGGTCGATCGTTGCGGCCCTGGACGGTAATGGTCACCGTGGCCGTGCTGCGCGCACCAGCATCATCTGACAAGACATAGGTGAACGTGTCGGACAGCGACTGACCGACCCGCAACGCATTTAATACGGACACCTCCGTGGGATCGTAGTCGATCGATGATCCAGACAGCGAAACTTTGGCGCCCCGAGTCGAAGTTGGGTTGACCGAAACGATCGAGAGCACGTCTTGGGTACCAACATCGGTATCGTTCGCACGTAGCGACGCAGCGGTAATCGCCAAGATGGTGTCTTCGTTGGCGATCAGGCCCGTATCGTTGACAGCCACGGGGGCTACGTTCGTTACATTGATGGTGAAGGCCACCGTACGGCCGGCGCCCTCATTGTCGGTCACTGTGACGGTGCCTGAGTACTGACCGTCCTGTGGATAAAGTTGGGACGCCTGCACTTTACCGGCCGATGCTTTACCCTTGGATGTTTGGCCATTGCCCCAATCGATTTCAAAATCGTGCGTGTCGCCTACACCAGCATCTGTAAACAGGGCTGTGAGTGTCACAGATTGACCCTCACGCGTCGTGCGATCATCCGCAAAGACGGTTGGAGCCAGATTGTTGACGACCAACGTAGCCGGCGTAGCGATGCGCACAAAAACGCCTGGGGCAAACGATCCGTCCGGGCTGGTAATCGTATCGGTAATGGTCGCCCTGATGGTGAACGCTCCATTGCCAGCGAGGTTGTTATTGAAACGCACCCGATATTCTTGATTGTCTGTCGTGGGTGTGATCGTGGTACTGCCACCGGTTACGGTCCAAGCGACCGATCGCACTCCCAGACCATGAATAGGCGGCAGGTTACTGAGCGTAAAGATGAACTCTCCACCTTCTGCCAGAGGCGTGGAGGGCACATTGATGGTCACACCGGCGGCTGCCGACACGGTAAAGTGACGGGTGGTGACGTTGCTGGATAACTCTGCCGATTGAGTGGTACCGGTAAAGAAGCGATCGCGAATGACTAACTGAGCCGAATAGGCCCCCGGCACCAATGGGACAAACGCAAAATTCTCTGCTGTACTGGTGGCGACCGTGGTGGTACCTTGCCGTACGGTCCATTGATACACACGAGTTACCGAACGTCCCGATCCTTGAAGGTCGCCCGCTTGTGCCAATGGGCTGGATGAACCGGCGGACAGATCCACAATCGATCCAGCGGTCGGATCCGGGGAAACATCTACCACGGCGATGGGATTTACGACGATAGTTTGTGAGAAGGTCGTCGACGCGCCATCATTGTCGGTAACGGTCAGTCGCAACACGAATCGGCCGGAAGTCTCGGGCGCAAACTCATAGCGGAATCCCTCCGAAGACAGGATGCGTTGACCATTGTTAGTGACCACACTCCAGAGATAGGTGAAAGTGTCACGACTGCCTGCGTCGGTCACATCACCAGCATCGAATTGATACTTGCCAAAACTGATCGGGCTGGATGTAGACGCCCCGATGGGCCCCACCGCATTCAAGTCGTTAATGACGGGCGCAACATTCTGAACCGTAAAGGCCTTTTCTAATGTCGACACGCCACCATCTTTATCAGCCACTTGAACGCGCAGCGTGTAGTTGCCATTGTCGATGGCTCTGAAATCCCCGGCCGTGGCCGAGGCGATATCGGCCACTGGTCGCGGCACGTTCGCATTGGTCAATCGAGCCGCAAAGCGGTTCGTGACTTCCAAGGACGACAGCACTCGATTGTAAATTGCAAAGTCATCGACGCGCCCGCGATAGAATCGCGATGTGCCGGCCAACGATCCAATGCGCCCGGCGGTCAAGTTCGCGACCACCGGCGCGCCGACTTGGCTATCTAACATACGACCATTGGTGAAGACAGCGAGGGTACCAGTCACTGAGTTATACGTGACCACCAGATGCGTATAGGTGTTGATCGGGAAATCTGCGAGTGTGCCAAAGTCACGAGTGGCCGCTCCGCCTATGGCCACCCTCAATGTGCCCGGGAACACAAAAGAAATCTGCAATGATTCGGCCGCGGTGGAATCGGTACCATAAAGAACAGGATTCGTTTCGAATTGCTCTGGCCGAATCCAGGTTTCCATCGTCCATTGCGGTAGTCGTCCCACGGCGGGCACGGCTACGGAAGCACTGGTCATGTCGAGGGCTGTGCCCAGATTGCTGTTGACACTAATGGCACCTCCACCGGCATCGCCGGAGCGAGTGCCATGCCGACTATTACCCGTCGCATCAGCGATGAAGGTACCAGTGTCATTCAGTGGATAATAAAGCACTGGCCGACCAGCCAGCAACGAAGCCGCATACGAGGTGACAAAGTTGCCATCGCGGGCTGCGCTGCTGCGGTCTTGCGCGACGTTGCCGGTTACTTCGTTCAAAGGCAACCACATACGCAAGCTTGTATCGGTCGGAGATATCCGGCCGCTAAACACCGACAAAATTTCTGTATTTGTCAGCGCTCGATCCCAAACCGCCAATTCGTCCAACAGACCCACAAACTCTCGCCCCGATTCGAATGAACCGTCGCTATTGACGCGCTGCCCCACGACGACACCAGCCCCCACAACACTCAATCGTCCTTGTTCGACTGGAATCGATACCGATCCGGCGGCGATGGCTGATAGGCCGTTGACAATCACCCGATACTGGCCAGTCACGCGATTGCGCACGATGGTCAGATGGTGATATTGGTTGTTGGCCAGGTTGGGCACTGCTGCCGGGACATTGAAAGTGACCACATTGGTCGTGATTTGATCGGTTATCAGAATTTGAGTCGAACTGATCTGCACTTCGAAGCGATTACCGACTTGTTCCGATTGCGCGCTGATGACTGTTTGAAGATCGGGCTTGCCGGTCTTTACCCAGAAGGCCAGCGTCATATTCGATAGGCCATCGAGCGTATCGGCTGGCAGAATCAAAGCATCATCGGCAAAACGTCGCGCTCTGCCCGAGAGATCGGATACGGTACCATCTTCGGCGATGACCGAGACGGTGGCATCGACGGACTGTGCATCGGCCAGGCCCGCTTCGGTGACCACGATCGGATCGCGCGGAGTGAAGGCGGTGCCGCTGCCCACCAGAACTGGCACTTCAATGCGCACCGATCCCGCTCGAGTCCACATGCCCGATTGAGCCGCCGCGGCGGGATTGATGATGGTCATGGTGCTGTAGTTGGCAGCCGCGACGGTGCCTTGAGCAAAGCGAGCTTCCATGAATTCGCCGCCCCCTAGTTCAGAGAAAACAACGGCGATTCCATAGGTGCCTGCTGCCAAATTGGCTGTGCCTACCGCATTGATTACCCCATGCACGCCACGATTGTCGACGATCAATTCGCTATTGGAGAACACGCCGTCGTTGTTCAAATCAATGTAGATCGCCGAGCCATCATCGCTGGCCGTACCGAATGTCACATTGCCTGCCACCAGTGGCGCTCCCGAACCGATTGCACCAATGGTGACTCGACCACTCCACATGGACGCAAAACCATCCAGGTCCATCAGGCTACCCACGCGACTGAAGATCGCATTGGAGTCATAGCTGAGCGCTTGATTGAGCGAGGATCGGAAGATCGGCGTCTTGCCTATTAAACTGGACGGATTCGCTACTGGATCCAGTGGAATAATATCCGCGTCACCAAAGTTGCCGTCGTACCAGAACTCATCCAAACCGGCATTCAGCACTTGCGTGGTTCCCAGACGGATCGATTGCCCCTCGGTAATCGTCGAACCTAGATCGGGAATTTGAATCAAGTCTGGCGCGGCATTGCGAATGATGATTGGGAAACTGTCACCGCGCGAGCTGGCCGTAGCCAAACCATCGTCCGTGGGTGTGAATCGAATCGGCGAGCTACTTCCACTGACGTTCACGGCACCAGTCACTGTCCATGGTGAAGGTGTATGAACACTCCAAGTAGGATCATTGACCAGTGTGCCGGTGATGTTGGTTGGACCGGTACTGGAAACGGTGGTGCCTGTGCCTTCATTCAGCGGCCAGAAACCGACTTGGTTGCCCACGACGCCACTGAGGAAACCAGTGCGAATCTGGTTGATCTGGTTCGCGTCCAGGGCAGTATTCCACACGCCCACTTGGCTGAGTTGCCCTTGCCACAGTTCTTGCCCTTGAACACGAGCGCCGATCCGCACCTCTCCACCGAAGTTCTGGGCTGGCGCGTTAAAGGGATTGTTCTGAATGAATTGACCATTCACATAGAAGTCGACGGAGAAGTCTGGTTTCATCACCATGGCGACGTGTGCCCAGATTCCCAGTGGCAGGACCGGCGCAGAAGTGACGTAGTCATGCACTCCAAAGGTGCTGAAGATCAGATTTCCGTTGACTTGGCGGAAACCCCAGTTGTTTCCACTCAGAATGGAACGGAAGCTGGAGAACGTATCGGTCTTGACCCAGGCGGCTACGGTGAAGTTGCTAGTCAGACTTGTGATTGGGTTGGCCTCGCCCAAAGTTACAAAGTCATTCACTGCGTCAAAACGCAGCGATGTGGTGATCTCTGTTGGGCTGTCTACCCAACCCGTCGTGCCGATTAGTTGACCAGTAAACTGATTTGGGCCAAAGTCCTGCAGCGCCGTGCCACTACCTTCCACGAAGCGCCAATCGCCCATCAGATTCGCATCTTGCGATAGGGTGCCATTCATGTTGGCGATCACATCGCGGGACGTTAACGCACGATTCCAGATACGAACATTGTCCAGTTGGCCATCGAAGAAGCGATTGCCAGCGGGCCATGCCGCTAAATTGACGCCGCCAGTGCCGTTGAACGCGCTGACACCGGTGCGTGATGCATCCAAGATGCCGTTGACGAACAGGCTGAGCGTACTACCAGCCAATCGCCAGGTGAGGTGATACCACTGTCCGGGTTGGAGCACGGTGGTGCCGGTCAGTTGGACACCCAAGATGGTCGCAAAGGCTCGACCACCACGGACCGTCAAGTGCCAGCCGTTGCTGGCCGTGGCGTCTCCCGAACTGAAGATAGGATCGTCTTCCGTCGCGCCAGAGCTCAGAGAGTCCGCCTTGATCCAAGCAGAGGCAGTGAAATCACCTTGCAAACCAAGACTGACTGCATCACCGACCAGCGCAACACCGCTCACACCATTAAAATCGACCGATCGATGCGCGATGGGCATCAGTGCAGGTTGACTCTCGGTCAAGAGGACATTGGTGCCCGGCGTCAGCAAAGTGCTGTTTACTTGCAGTGATTTGAGCTGATTCAGTGAGGCGAAGACCGTAGTGCTGCTGGCCGAATTGGCATCGATCCCTGTGCGCTCCAGGTCTAGTTTCTGAAGTTGTGTCAGTCCCGCTAGTTGCGATACCGACCTGATGGCCGGATTACCTGCCAGTCTCAAACTTTGTAACGCCGGACTACCCAACAATTCATTGGTTGGAGTGCGAGTTGGAATAATTCGGCTGATATCCAGATCATCCAAACTGTTGTTGGTCAGGTCGATAGAACGCGCGTTAACGAGATAATCGATTCCTAGTAGTCTCGTCAGACCCAGATTGTCACCCTTGAAGTTGATAATCGATCCGAACTGGCTGGCCGTCAGTGGTTCGTGAATCAGCGGTGCGCCAGTGATCGAATTCGTAGTCACAGGTAAACCAAGCGTTCTGGCGACTGCGGCCAAGAGTTGTTCCGAACTTTCAGTTTTGATAAGCGACACATCATCGACAAACCAGTCATCAAAAATGCTGACCGGGTCGGACGTTCCGATACTGCGGAATCGCAGCTGAAAATTGTTCGAGATAGCACTGGCCGGCAAATTGATCGTGCGCCGCAAGAAGGCCGTCATGTCCGGCCCATTGCCTGACTGGCGATCAATCTGAGTCCACGCAATACCACTGTTGGTGCTGAATTCAACAATCAAATCATCACCGG
>JADLDX010001042.1 GCA_020846515.1 Pirellulaceae bacterium | reverse complement strand
TCCCGGCTTCGGCTTGTTCGGTATCGGTGGCCTGCTCATGCTCTTGGTCTCGGTGGTCCTGGCCAGCCAAACATTCGTGTGGCCCACTACTTCGGCACAACTGAGCGAAGTGGCTTCGAATCTGTTTTGGGTGTCGTGCATGGCTATGGCTGGCATGATCGGTCTGTTGTTCATGCACAAACAGTTGGAGAGCAGTCCGCTGCTGCGGTGGGTCACACTCGATCCGGCTGGCACAGATGACGCAGGTGAATTAGAAATGCGAGAAGCCATCGTGCATCGCGAACATTTGCTGGGACAGGATGGTCTGACCACCACGCGTTTGAATCCATCGGGCAAGGCACAGTTCGGTCGAGACATCGTCGCCGTGGTCGGTACCGGAAAGATGATCGGCGAGGGAGTCCCAGTACGTGTCGTCGAGGTTCGTGGCAATCTAATATTGGTGGCAGATTGCTCGGAGCTCTGAGGGAGCGTGCTGGTGGCCAACGGAAAAACCAATGTCGGGCGTATCGTGGTGGCACTCGAAGCAGACGGACTACTTTGTGGGAGGCGACTTGACGACTGGCTTGATCCGGCCAGCGGCTTCATCTTCCAAAGCGCGCTTGAGGCACTCGACATATTGGACCATGCTGTGGTCGGCCAAGTGGTCGATCTGCCATTTCCTGAGAGTTAGAAAGAAGCCGTACCAACGATCTCGAAAGCGTCTCCAAGCGGTATATTTACGAAAGCGACCGAAAGCGTTGAAATACATTTCCCGACCGCAGTGAGCATAGCCGAGCCAAGGAGGGGGGACGCGGGCGACCACGTCATTGTTGTTGACCCAGCGATAATGTGGCAATTTGACAAAGTTAATGTAGCGATTGTTGCCGACGCGCGGACTACCAAAGGTAAACAGCCCTTCGGGGTTCGATGAGATCTCGGCCAGTTTGCAGCGCCCTGCGCAGATGGTGGCCATAGCCCCGCCAAGCGAATGACCGGTAAACCACAGTGGTTTCTCGTTATCGCGCAGTGCCAGTTCGAGCTTAGGCCACAAATCGTCCACTTCGCGTTTAAAACCGCGGTGTACGCGCCCCGCATTTTCGACCAGCACTGTCATCGCATTGACGTCCGCCTTGATATCGTTCCATTGGTTGGGTTCGGTACCTCGGCAGACCACCACACAATCGTGTTGATTGGCGATGACGTAGGCCTGCGCCCCATCGCGATCGAAGAATTCGTACTCCTCGAAACCAACAGCGCTCACCGCTTCCCACACGATGTCAGGACGGTAGTAGGAGAGTTTCGAAATCTCCGCGAACAACAGCGACTGTTGCAGGAGGCTCAATTCACTAATCGGCCGGCTCAGCGGTTGGCTGAGCATTTGTATGGCTTCCGATATAATCGAGCTGGCCATAAGCGATAACTCCGTTGGTTATGGCGCGAAGCGCGGGCTATCGTTGGCCCCCTAGCGCAGGTGGATCGACAGTCCGAGCAGACAAGCTATGTGCGCAATCAATCTCGCTGCGACATGGGGACGACATCTCTGCTGGTTGGCCCAGTATAAATTTGCCGTGGCCGACCGATGCGATTGGTCGGAGATTGGTGCATCTCTACCCAATGTGCGATCCAACCGGGCAAACGACCGATAGCAAACAGAACCGTGAACATCTGTGTGGGCACTCCCATGGCGCGATAGATGACCCCCGAGTAGAAGTCGACGTTCGGGTACAGCTTACGCTCGATGAAGTACTCGTCCCTGAGGGCGGTTTCTTCGAGTTGCATGGCCACTTCGAAGAGTGGATCGTCCAGCTTCAATTTGGCGAGCAACTTGTCGCAGGCCCGTTTGATGATAGTGGCGCGCGGGTCGCGATTCTTGTAGACGCGGTGTCCAAAGCCCATCAAGCGGTAGTTGTCTTGTTTGTCTTTGGCCTTATCGACGTACTTCTTGACGTTCCCACCATCGGCGGCAATCTGCTGAAGCATGTTGACGCAGGCTTCGTTAGCTCCGCCGTGCAAGGGGCCCCACAATGCGCAAAGACCTGCCGAGATCGAGGCGAACAAGTTGGCGTTGGACGAACCAACCATACGTACGGTCGAGGTGCTGCAGTTTTGTTCGTGATCGGCATGGCAGATCAGCAATAGATTCAGCGCTTCGACAAGCACAGGATCGGCTTCGTACTCCATCGTCGGTACGGCAAACATCATCCGCAGGAAGTTCTCGCAGTAGCTCAAGTCGTTCTGTGGGTACATGAACGGTTGGCCAATCGACTTCTTGTAGCTATAGGCTGCAATGGTTGGGAGCTTGGCCATCAAGCGGTGAATCGAAACTTCGACCTGCCGCTCGTCATGTGGGTCGAGCGAATCTTGATAGAAAGTGGACAGGGCCCCGACCACAGAAGAGACGATCGCCATTGGGTGCGCGTCTTTGGGAAAGCCGTTGTAGAACGAGCGCATGTCTTCGTGGATCATGGTGTGCTGCCGGACTGACTCGCGAAACGCACTCAGTTCGCTGGCATTGGGGAGCTTGCCGTAAATCAGCAGATAGGACGTTTCCACAAAATCGCAATGTTCGGCAATCTGCTCAATGGGATAGCCGCGATAGCGCAAGACCCCTTCTTCGCCGTCCAGAAATGTGATGGCACTGGTGGTACTGCCGGTGTTGACAAAGCCCTCGTCCAGGGTCACGCAACCGGTCAGCTTGCGAAGATTCGAGATGTCGATCCCTTTTTCGTCCTCGGTTCCTTCTACCACCGGCAATTCGATGTCGTGCCCTGCCACAGAGAGTTTTGCGGTCATGGATGGGGTTGCCTGGGGATCGGTAGCGGAACTCATCAATCATCTCCGGTGAAGACGACAGTGGGCTGTCGTCGGGCTATCGTCGGTGCTGTTCGCATCAGCAATGCGGTAAAGAACGAGAGGGGACCGCATCCCGCCTGCGAAGTGAATAGTTTAGCCTTTGCCGAGAGGATCGACAATTGACCGTCACCAATCCCACCACCGATATTCAGCCATCCTCGGCCGGTTCTGGGCTGGCTGGTTCGAGTACCTGTGGGTCGAAGGGCTGTTGTTCTTGGTAGCGCCCGATCAGCTGTCGCGCGATCGCCTGCTGGGGCTCGGTTGCCAACTCCAGCGATTTTTCCTGCCAGCCGATCGCCGTATCGAATTCGTCAGCGGAGGCATGGGCTGCGGCCAACAGCGTCAGGTCGCTAAAATCTTTGTAGTGGCTGATCTCGCACACGGCAGTGGCAGCCTTGATCGCCTCCACAGGCTCGCGCAGCGTCTCTTCTTTGGCAGTCGTCAGCAACCAAGCTTTGTTCTGCAGGGCCAGCAGATAAGCCGGGGCCAGTTCGATAGCGCGCGTGTAATCGGCCAGGGCCAGTTGCTCTTTCTCCAACATTTGATAGTTGTAACCGCGATTATTGATCGCCACCGCCGATTCAGGAGACAGCTCTATGACCTGGCTGAAATCGTCGATAGCAGCCTGATAATTCCCCTGTTGAAAGCGAATGTAGCCACGTCCCATCCAAGTGGAGATGTCCTGGTCGGCTAATTCGATCGCATGGTCGTAATCGCTGGCCGCATTTTCCAACTGACCCAGTAGCTTGTAGGTGATCGCGCGCTGCGTATAGAGGACTGGTTTGTCTCCCTGCAACTCAATTGCCTGTGAATAATCGGCGATCGCCTCTTCGTACTTACCCAGCGACACATGGACCCCGGCCCGATTGAGCAGCGGTACTTCGTCTTTGGGATCGCGCTTAATAGCTTCACTGAAGTCTGCCAAGGCTTGCTCGTTATGTCGCATGGCGGCATGGAACAGACCACGGCTGACGTAGGCGTGGGCCTCGTCGTATCCCTGTTCGATGGCCATGTCGAAATCGGCTAGGGCCTTTTCGGTTTCCCCAACCGCCCAGTAGCAACTGGCGCGCAACGTATACAGCCTTCCCTCCTTGGGCTGACTGGCGATCAGCTCGTCAT
>JADLDX010001041.1 GCA_020846515.1 Pirellulaceae bacterium | reverse complement strand
GTTGTGGTGATGACCTGATCCTGATTCGGATCGAATAGATCCAATTCGGCTTGGGCATTGATCTCCAAACCACCCACAGCACCGATCGAGATGGGGCCAAGTGTACCCAAGGCCTGACTCTGATCGTTGGCTAACGAGACGCTGAGCACGAACTCTTTAGCATTTACATTGTCTGTGCGAGGTGCGACATAAAAGCCTGTATTGAGGCTATAGCCAAACTCGAAGTTTATCAGAGCTTGCAGTCGCGGATTCAGGGCCTTGACCAGCTTCAGAAAGCTCAGTTTATCGTCTGGGGTATTTCCAAAATCCGCGTTCCTATTAATCGTCTGGTCAAAGTTCATCGTCACGCGATAACGAAAGCGATTGCTCGACGTATTACTTTCCAGAGCGGTTATCTGGAGAAAGGGAATCAGAGTGGCACTCGACTTGATCGCTGCATCTAGCGTGGAGCCCGTAGTGGGATTGGCATTCTTGACAAAGGTAAAGTAGTTAACGATGTTGCTCAGTGGTGTTTGCAGCAATTCACGCAGCGTTTGATTCAAACCGGGGACCTTCTGATTCAGGGCCGGAGTTTTCATCCAGCCCTGTAGCATGCCCAGTATCGCATCCAGCCCTTGTTGCACACCAACACGGCTGAACGCTACCGCATCCAGTGTGTAGAGGTCGATATTGCTCGAAGGTGTGATTACAGGCAGCGTTTGATCGAGTGTGTTCCAGTCAAGCTTGATAAACCCTGACTGCGTACCTTTGGCTGGCAAGTTGGCTTGAACATGGGCTTCACCGCTTACCAAAGTTGTTCCCATAGCCGCTGGCAGATTGTTTTTGAACTCCGCCAGTCGCAATCTTCCATCAGGGTTGGCTGGCAGATCCTTCAGTGGCACGATCATCGTCGCCGGAGCACTGCCAGCACCCAGACTGGCCGTCAGTGTGCTGCCACTCAGCCGACCGAGCCCGAGGCTAATACTAGCGGGTATGGGTGTGCTGCCGGTATGGATAGAAAACTGCAAGCGTCCGCTGCTGGCATCGAACCCACTACTACTGGGCGTGTTATTGGCCGCTACAAAGAAACGTTGCGTTACATCGCGCATCGATAGTGGCGTTTGGTTGTCAAAGCTCATGCCTACGACCAGTGTGGCACTGGCATCGAAGACCACATTGACTTGACCTGAAGCTTCGAAGCCCAAGTCACCCAGCGCAGCCGCGTTCACCAGTTTCTGGGCGACAGCGATCGGGAGCAATTTGGATTGACTGGCGAGTATCACGGGAATGCGCAGGCGGACATCATCGTTGTTGATCTGGACATCGATTGACTGGCCTAAGGATATGCCCAACCGCTGAACCAACTCTTGAATGGTTAACTGCGTGCGTGCCGCCTCGGTCCCCAATTGTCCATACGCATCGCGAAGACGCTTGTCCAGAGGCAAAAGATTCGTAAACGCCGTGCCCACCAGCGGTAGGTTACTGCCCAGCGCTTCGGAGGTGGTTAGCTGTGTCAATAAACCAATGGATTCCGACAAGCCAGTATTCACAAACTCGCTTGGACGAATGTCCTTAAACTTGTAGAGAGATTGAATGCTTGGTGATGCCGTCAGGCCTGCCACGGTGACGTTAAAGGCATTGGACCAGTTGGCTGTAATGCTTCCGAATTGAGTCGTTGTGCCGGGCAGAGTGCCTGATACATTCAGGGTTACTGAAACGCCACCGGTGGTCACCGGACTTGATAGAACACTCGTGGCATTGATCGCGCCCGGTACCGGTTCCTCAACCTGCTGGCCATCACGGATGAACACTTGAGAGCGTCCAATCATCTCCGAGGCGGTCAGCCAACCTGGGCTGGAGGGACGACGTGCTGCCCCATAGATTTGAGCCACGTTGGGTGGTGGAAACGCTAGTTCGTCCAGTTCAGAATCGAGCAAACGCAAGTCGGCTTGTGCAGCGATCGCCACGGTACCGCCCGTCACACTGATCTGGGTGAAGCCCAGTCGAGTATTGGCAACGGCCGGTATCGAGGCCGAGGCAGGTATGCTCATCGAGAATGTAGGACCGGCTGTGGGTTTGACGACAAACAGCCCATCGCTAAGTCGGATGCCAAAATTCACGCGCGTCGTGGTTTGAGCCGTCAAGGCGATAGACGGATTGATCGGTAAATCAAGTTCCTCGCCCAAGCCTAAATTTAATGGCGCGACTAAAGAAACTGGCCGATGGATGGTCAGATCGTATAGCACTTCGCCAGTAGTGTACGAGACCTGTACCGGAACAGTGGTCAAGGCTTGCAGTTTCGCGAGTACTTCAGCATCATTTCGGTAAGGTATGGAAGTGATGGACTGAGTTTGGCTGTCAAAAAGTACGCGTGTGGGCGCGACTAGGCTATCGTTGAGTAGGGCTTGAACATCCACCAGGTCCGACCAAGACTGACCTAGCGCGGCCAAAGGTTGGCGAAACGGATTGGCGCCTGAATAGGAATCCCGCACCGTGCGGGCAATCAATTCTGCCGTTGACGCGATTCCCGCCGACAGTGCCTCGGGTGAATAGTTTTTGTAGTGGTTGATATCGCTAAAGCTGCCGCCACTGGAAACTTGATTGGTCACACCGTCGCTCATGGTGGTCGACGTCGAGAACAATCGAGTTGGACCAGCAAATTGCAGCGGAGTTATATCGGCAGTTAACGTGCCGCTACCTTCGAGGGCCGAGTTCTGGTAGAGCGCTGTGTTGAGCGTCGCCTCCTCCAACTGGGCGGCAATCCATAGAGGATTATCCGAGCTAAGGTTGTTCCAGTCGTTACGCAAGGAGAATTGTGTTTGCACCAAGGGATCGAGCTGGATATTCAGGGAGGTCGCTATGTTACCGACTTGCCCCGATCCGACACGACGCTGGTTGGTCGGTACGTTAGGGTCAACGCCAGCGATACTCAGCCAGGTGTTGAGACTTACTTCCTGAGCGGCCGTGTCTCGTATGAAGAACTGTTGGCTGATCGTATTCACTCCGAACGTAATCGAGAAAGTCAGCTCGGTTGTTTGCGAGAGGCCATGGAGTTCATTAACGATCAGCGTGGTGTCGAGAGAATTGGCAACGGCCATGAGCCGAGGAGTTTCAGTTTTACGTAGCGTTGCCACCCAGGTAATGGTGGCCTCTGTGCCGTTGACGCCTCCTGTGGCTGAGGAGCTGACGTTGCGAAATCCACTTGGTAAATTGGCGACTTGTCCGCTGAGTGAGTTCAAGCGTTGGACGAGC
This sequence comes from Pirellulaceae bacterium, assembly GCA_020846515.1. Lineage (GTDB taxonomy): Bacteria > Planctomycetota > Planctomycetia > Pirellulales > Pirellulaceae > Aureliella. The sequence goes on along the minus strand of JADLDX010001041.1, from coordinate 1,527 downwards.
CCCGCGAACTCGGCGCCTGAATTCTGCTCAATGAATAGACGCGTGGGCGAGACCAGATTTTCATCCAGCAGCGTCTTAATGGGCGCGATTTGATTGATCGAACGACCGATGACCGGTAAGACGGTTGTGTAAGCCCCGCGATCGTCGATAGAATCTACAAACGGTAAAAGCTTGCCCGACAGTCCGTCGCGAATTGAATTCCAGGCAGCGGGATCAAAGGCCAATAATCGCCGGTCTTCCAGCGATTCAATGATCAACCTACGCAGGCGCTGTCGCAGTCGCGGGCGAATTCGTGGCGAACGAGAGTCTAGCGCGGCATGGCCGACACTTGATGTCTGAGCAGGCATAGTGACTTCTAAGAGGCATGTCAAAAGTCTCTATCATCACACGCCCGATTCAGGGGCCTATCCCTAATTCCAGGGTTGGGCGTTGCTCAAAACATCCCCAGGGCTAACGCCTCAAGTGGATCGCAGAAACCGCGCGGCCAGCTCGGTAGCCGAATTCACATCGAAACGGCGGTAGAGTTCTTTGCAGTGGTCATTGACCGTATGCAGACTCACCCCCAAATGGGCTGCAATTTCTTTTCGCGACAGTCCATCTAATAAAAACAACATCACTGTTCGTTGTCGATGAGTCAGGCCAATAAATGCCTGTGGTGCAATAGACTCGCTGACCTGAGGTTGCATCCAGGCGACGCCGGCGAGCAGCAATTCGACGAATTCACGTTCGTCGCTGGAAAAATCAGGCTTGCCCAGTTCTCGAAAGAAGGTCAGGTTGGTCCAAGTATCGGGTTTAAAGTAATGCACGCTGATGAGCCAGTTGTCCCAACCGCAGTGATGAAAAATCTGCGTGACCGCCGCTTCTGCCAGCCATTGCTGGTCGTTCCAGATGTTTGACCGCGAGACCGTCACATGCTGTTTATGTGCCAGCAGCTTACGAATCGGGGCATTAAAGATTCGATCCGTTTCGGGGGAGATTGCGAATTGGCTCATCGACATCCACTCTTTTTCAGTGAAACCTACGGGAATGGAGCTAATCGGAGCCACAGTGCTGTCCACTGGCTTTCCGCGCCCCCATCCCCAAAAGCCAACCTTGGCATCGATCCATTCGGCCAACTCAGAAATCAGTCGCAATCGCCGCTGATCGATTTCTAAGGTTGATTGGGAAGCATGGGTCACCAACTGGAGCAGTTTGTGGACAAGGCTTGAGTACGTTTCACTGCGCATAAGCACCCTTTTGTGGAAGCGATCATCGATGGCCGCCGGCTATTTTACACCGCGAGAGAAGAGAGTGGCGCAAGAGTTTTGGTAGCCACCGTCACCAGACGATGGAAGCCGAGCCGTAGCCACCATCGCCAGACGGTGGAAGCGTCACGTTGGATTAACCACTGCTTGTGTGCTGGTAGCGCAACTCTCGCGTTTCTCTTTCCTCTCGCGGTGTAGAATTCCGGCCTGGAAGTCTCGATCGGCAAACTGGCTTGCCCATTGAACAATGGGTTTGACCTTGGACCAACAGTCGCGGGACGTG
>JADLDX010001040.1 GCA_020846515.1 Pirellulaceae bacterium | reverse complement strand
TTGCTACTGAACTCGACGCTCAGTGGTCCGCCGTAGCGGGCGGCCAACGCTTGTTGGTCGCATATTTCTGAACCTCGTGTGTCCACACTCACTAAACTGCCCAGCCCACCTCGACTGCCCGTGGCGGCGATCGATACCGGTTCGTTAAGGTGGTTACTGAACAGCGATGCGTCGCGTTGGCTGGCCGACGCAACGACCTCAAAGGTTTGAGGGGAGACGATCATGCACAAAGGTGTTCCCTGTTTGACAAATCGACCCTCTGTCTTATCGGCCAGGCTCATCAGCAGCATTCCGGCACATGCAGTTCGGACTTCCAGGTTGGCGGCTCGATCGGCCAGTTGCTGGACGTGAGCGTCCAAGGACTCCAGTTTGGCTTGCTCCGCCTGCAGCAGCGCTAGTTCCCCGCGTGCCCGGAGAGCGTTGCACTGTTCCTGGGAGGTTTGATACTTGATCCGCGCATCTTCCAGCTCGACCAACAGTTCGGGATTCTCCAGGCGTGCAATGAGCTGACCGGGCTGGACCATTTGTCGGTCGGTAACCAACACTTCGCGGAGCACACCTTCGGCTGCGGCCCGCACGGTGGTCGGGTCACCATAGCCGACGACGCCGGGGGCACGAACGCCGAATGGCGAAGGTAACCAGGCAATGAAAGTCGCGGTCGCAATCAGGCCCACTGTATACGCCACCTGAGCGCGATGTCGCGTTGGCGACACTTCTGCTCCCGGTGGCAACAAACCGGCTGCCATGGCAGCCCGCCGACTACTGCGTTTGAGCCAATAGGGACGCACGAACCAACCCCATATGGCCCATGCCATGACCAGCATGCCCACACCATGCCATACGGTCAATAGCCACCAGGCCATCGTGGCCAGCATCAGTACGCGATAGAACATCGTCGTCAAACCAAACGCAGCCAGACCCAACTGGGCGCTGTGGCTGTCCAATCCGCTAGCGCTGCGCGCCAGGCCAAGGCGATCGGCAAATGGATTGATAAAGCGTTTGATCGTACTACTGGCCGCCGTCTGCGCCTCTGTCCAAAGATTGGGCCGCGACAAGTAATCGCTCAAGATATAGTACCCGTCGAACTTCATTAACGGGTTGCCGTTAAAGGCCAACGTCGTGATCGTGCCAAGTGTGGCTAAAGCGGCGCACATGTACTGCAAGGGCACGTTCGTGCTGGTCAACGCCACCAGCATCGCCACCGAAGCCACGCTCATCTCGGCCAGCATACCCGCGGCTGAGACTAGCACTCGTTGACGACCATTGGTCACTCGCCACAAATCGGTCACATCCACGTAGGGCACAGGCGCCAGAAAGATAAAGTGCAAGCCAGCCGAACGAATGCGACTACCCGTACTGACCGCGGCGACGGCGTGCCCCATCTCATGACAACATTTCAGCACGAACCAGGCAACCAACCACCACAGCCGCCCGTCTTCCACGAACAGCTTTTCGTTCAGCGACCAGAAGCGATCCGAACGTGTGACCAAACCAGCCATGGCAAACAGCAACAAGGCACCGAGAGCCAATCCGCACCAAGGACTGACCAACCACACAAAGGGCTTGGCCAGTCTTTCGGCCAGCGGACCTGAGAGCAGCGGCACGCGAATAAAAAATGGATCGAAGCTGGCGGAAGCCGGCGTTAGTGGCTTGGAAGGTCGCGGTGCCTTGGCAGCATCCGGTCCGGGGACTTCGCCATCGCTTGTCTCGCTTGACTCACTTGACTCGGACAGGAGCAAGCCTTGTTTGGCCAGCCAGGTCACCGTGGCCGTTACGCGGTCGCGTGCATTCTCAAAGCCATGCCGTTCCAAGACCTCAACAATCTGCGGAAGCGCTACGCCATTCTGCAGCCCACTGGCCACCAAGTATTCGGCGGAACCCAGCTTGATGAAACGGCCACTTTGAGGATCTTCCACGGCATACCAACGCCGCGAACCGTTGATATGCGGTGTGAATTGTAGACTGGGGATAAGCCGAAAATTTTTGGGATTCATGAGACTCTACCAAAACATCTTTTTCAGCAACCAGCGATACGGACGGTGAAACAGTAGCCAACCGATCGAGCGATATCCGGACGACAAGGTCACTGAACCCTTCATGCCTGGCTTTAAATCGCCCCCAGCGCTTTGGATTTCCAGTTCAGCCACAAAGATCACCTGGTCATCGATGACCTTGGCACGTGGGTCGATGCGTTCAAGTTGACCGGTCCACACCTGGTTCTGATTCGCGTCGACGCGCAAGGTGGCTTGATCACCCGCATGAATCTCCGCCAGGTCTTCGGTCGACAGATGGGTTTCGACGGTCATGCGGTCCAGCGGCGCGACTTCGAACAGCGTATCACCGCGCGAGACCGGTGCACCTTGACTGCGAAACCAATCGCCCTGCAACACGATACCATCGATCGGGCTGCGGACAGTCAGTCGTTCCAGATTGGCTTTGATGGCATCGATACGCACCGCAATCTGTTGAAGTTCCAGTTGAGCAACTCGCATGTTGCCCGATGATTTGCTGGCCAGTCCAATATCGCGTTTCTTGGCCGTGGCTTCATATTCAGCTTGGGCTGACTCCAGGCTCCAACGCAGTTCGTCTTCATCCAACCGCGCCAGCACTTGCCCCTTTTCGACTTTGTCTCCGGGCTTGACAAACGACTCCAGCACGCGGCCTTCCAGAGGGCTGGATACGTATTGACGCACCATGGGTTCGATCAAGCAAGCGCGCTGTGGCCAGTAGGGCAAGGGGGACATCATCAATGCGGTAAAGGCCAGCGCCCCGATGCCCACGCGTCGCGGATTGGCTTGAAGGATTCCCAATACCTTCGCACCGCGACTGATCCAACGTCGCGCCACGTAGTTGTGATGCCACGCGCGGATCCATGGGCGAAGTTCATCGGCCAACAAACGGCCGGCCACAGCCAGCGATTCCGCTTGCTCCAGCGTTAGTGTTTCTTTAAAAGCCAAGGCGCAGCCAAAGTTCGGTTGACCTGGGTCCAACTGCAATCCAAGCCCCATCACCGCAGCGCTAGCCAACTCGCGATTGGCTTGCACCAAGACGGCGGTCAAAGTTCCGAAGGCTTGCGAGGAACCGATCACAACGCTGCTGTGAGCAGCCTCGACCAGCAAATTACGGAGCCAAAGCGGTTTGCGTTTGAGGGTGGCCCAACCTTGATCGCTACAGTAGATTTGCTTGGCATGTCCGGCGCGACTGAGATGTCCAAGAAAAACAGTCGCGTCAAAGCGGCGCGTCAACATCTGCAGTAAACAGTCGATGGCCTCGTCGGTACCATCGGGCTGAAAGCGATTCCAATCCACGATTCGATCGGCAACGATGGTCGCCGCCGTCGTACCTTCGGAGACCAGTACTTGTTCATCTGCGCCAGTGAGCAACTCCAAACGATCCAGACAGCCAGTCAGATCGTCGGATTGCAATTGCGCTTCGGCTCGACTGATCAATGGCTTTGTCACGGCAGTTGCTTTCCCCTTGTGCACATGCTCCATGCTCTGGGGAATCGCCAATTTCCAATGCACAAATCAACAACGCATGGGACGCTGCCCGCGTCCTATGCACTTTGTACATTAAATACGATTGCCCCAAAACCAAACCCCACACGAACAAGCCTCAAATCGACGTTTGCTGCCCAGCAAACCACGATCTGCCCACCCATGTACCACTGGGGTACCCGGTTAGGTCGCCGGCGTTGGCCACAACAACTGGCATCGCGAACCCAAGACTTCGTCTTTTGGGTTCTCTACGAGAACCTGCATTTCGATCAGTCCGCTTTCGTCGTTGGCGAACGGCAGCACGTAATCAAACGTGGCTCGAATCACCTGCCCGGTCGAGACGCGGACTTGAACCTGTTTTTCTCGCGGCAGCCCGCGAACTTCTTCATCGGTCAAGTAAAACATAGCTTTCATTCGCGACACATCAGCGATGCGTGCCACTTGCGGCGTATTGGCCGCCACGAACTCACCAACTTCTTTGTGGAGTTTGACGACCACGCCGCCAATCGGTGCCTTGATGGTGCGTTCTTCTAGCTGTTCTTCCAGCTTGCGGACTTGCAGTTCCAGCACGCGTCTCTCGTCCAGTTCGCTTTGCATACGACCTTCGGCCATCCGCAGGTCGACGCGCGCTCTCTCTTCTTCTAACTCGTTGGCTTGATTCTTCTGCCTCATCTTCGACAGCATTTCAAGCTTCCGCGTATAAAACGCTACTTCGCCTTGGGCCGTCATCAAGCGTCCCTCGGCGGTTGCTTGCGCACGCGCGGTTTCCAATTGAATTTCGATAGCCTGACAATCCAGTTGAGCAATCGGTTGACCGGCTCGGACAACATCGCCCACTTTGACCAGCAATTTATGGATCAGCCCAGTTTCGGCTGTGGCTGCATCGGCCTCTTTCCATGGACGCAATATCCCATCGGGCGATGCGCTGGCAGACCCCAGCGGCATCGTC
>JADLDX010001039.1 GCA_020846515.1 Pirellulaceae bacterium | reverse complement strand
TCACGCCATTGGCATCGATTTCAACACCGGCCGGTTGCAAAGTCGCATCGATGCCACCGTTATTATTATTGTTGTTGTTATTATTATTATTGTTGTTGTTGTTATTATTGTTGGCCTGTGCAAAGACAGTCGATGCGCTGGCAACCAACATCGTCCAAGCGACTGCTGTGACCGCCAACAACTTGCCGAGGCGCTGGATGCAAGAGCTCCGCATCGTAAATTCCTGCTTCAATGGGGTAGGCCGATAAGTGAGGCGTCGACAACCGAGAGCGAGCGCCTTCCCATCACCTTAATCCAGCCACGGACAACCTGCAACTAAAACCAGCAAAAGAGACAAGTTTATGGACCTCGCGAAAGGGTCCAAGCCGACGGGGGCACCCGAGGTGGGCCTCCCCAGCGGGCGCTGCGATGGTCGCCTCTCCCTGGCGTGGCGATTGGGGAGAATGATAACGAATCCCGACGCTGAGCTTGATGGCCGTAAAAACCCAGTTCGCCCCACCATATAATCCCCCGCGACGGGGGAAAATGGATAGGCGACCCGAGCGCCAGCTAGGATCCCGTAGGATATTGAGTTGCGACTCCCCCAAAAAAGCGTATCGGTCCCAAGGCCGAGTCACTAGAGCCACAGCTCCCCAAGCCACCAGCCTGAGTCACTTCCCCTGTGCAGTACGCGGAACTTCACTGCAAAACGAACTTCACCTTCCTTGACGGCGCCTCGCACGCTGACGAGTTGGTGGAAACTGCGGCCCGAATGGGATACGCCGCACTGGCGGTGACCGATCGCCATTCTCTCGCGGGAATTGTGCGGGCGTTTGCAGCGACCAAGGATGCGCCTATCGATTTGATCGTCGGTGCGGAATTGCACCCGGTCGATGCGCCACCGATGGTCGTCTGGGCCCCCAATCGGGCGGCTTATGCGCAGCTCTGTCGATTGTTGACCCTCGGTCGACGCCGCTGCGAAAAAGGTGCTTGCCGGCTGTACTGGGCTGATGTTGCGGCCGGTAGCGACCTATTACTCTGCGGATTGCTGCTCAAGCAACCCGCGATGGAAACAGCCACAAGTCCAGTCGACCATGACATCCCGACGCTGGCCGCAGAATTGCCGAGTCTGCGTTTTGATGCCCAGGAAGACAACGGTTGGCTGCAGTGGCTGGGCACATTTCGCGAGTTGTTCGGCGACCGCGGCTATCTCTTGTGCGAATTGCATCGCGGTGTGGACGATGAGGCCAAACTACAGCGATTGCAGCATTTATCGCAGAGAGCGCAAGTACCGCTCGTGGCCGCGGGCGATGTCCATTATCACGAAGCAGCTCGCACGCTCCTGCATGACTGCCTGATCGCAATTCGGCATGGGCAGACCATTGAGCAAATACGCCATGAGCGACTAGAGAATTCGACCTACCATCTTCGATCGCTGGACGAGCTAGCCAGACAATATCGCTCTGCGCCTGCGGCGATCGCGCGCACGCTTGAGGTCGCCTCGCGATGTGAATTCAAACTGGATCAATTGCGTTATGAGTACCCGATTGAATTGGCGCCCGATGGTGTGCGGCCCATCGATCACCTCAAGCGATTGACTTGGGAAGGGGCCAAGGCTCGCTATAGCGGACAAGTACCTACCAAGGTTGTCGATCTGCTGCGACACGAAATGGCCCTGATCGAAGAACTGCACTACGAAGCCTACTTTCTGACTGTCTGGGATTTGGTGCGATACGCACGTCAGCGAGGCATCCTGTGCCAAGGCCGCGGTTCAGCAGCCAATAGCGTCGTGTGCTATTGTCTGGGCGTGACCTCAGTGGACCCCAATGAACTGGATTTGCTCTTCGAGCGTTTTGTCAGTCGCGAACGCAATGAGGCACCGGATATCGACGTGGATTTCGAACATGCCAGGCGCGAAGAAGTCCTACAGTACATCTATCAGAAATATGGACGACATCGCGCCGGCATGACCGGCGCGGTGATCACGTATCGTTCACGCTCAGCCATTCGCGACGTTGGCAAAGCGTTGGGACTATCGCTCGACCAAATTGATGGGCTAGCCAAGAGTGTTGATTCACGCAGCGCAGAAGGCTCCTTGGAACAGCGAGCGCTGAGTGTTGGCTTGGATCTCGATTCGCCTCTAGGAAAACGGTTCAAATACTTAGTCGATTCGATTCTAGGCTTTCCACGCCACTTGTCCCAGCACGTCGGCGGTATGGTCATCACTCAAGGGCCTTTGTGTGAGTTATGCCCGATTGAAAACGCGGCCATGGAGGATCGTACGGTCATCCAATGGGATAAAGATGACCTGGATGAACTGGGCATCTTGAAGGTGGATTGCTTGTCGCTGGGTATGTTGACCGCGATTCACCGCAGCTTTGATTTATTGGAAAAACATTATGACCGGCCGATGACACTGGCCAGTGTGCCGCGCGAGGACAGTCAAGTTTATGACATGATCTGTCGAGCTGATACGGTGGGAGTGTTTCAGATCGAGAGCCGAGCGCAAATGAGTATGCTGCCGCGTCTGCGTCCGCGTACGTACTACGACTTGGTGATCGAAGTGGCCATTGTGCGGCCCGGACCTATTCAAGGTCAAATGGTGCATCCGTATCTTTTGGCGCGACGCACAGGTGAGCAACCTAGTTATCCGAACGAAGCGATTCGTCAGGTGCTGGCCAAGACAATGGGCGTGCCTATCTTTCAGGAGCAAGCCATGCGACTGGCCGTGGTGGCCGCTGGGTTCACACCAGGCGAAGCCGATCAACTGCGTCGCGCCATGGCGGCTTGGCGTCGAGCCGGTGTGATTGATCGCTTTCGACAAAAGTTGATCGAAGGTATGCGAGCCAACGGATTGACCGATGAGTTTGCCGATCGCGTGTTCACGCAAATACGCGGCTTTGGCGAATATGGATTTCCGGAATCACACGCAGCCAGTTTCGCATTATTGGTCTACGTATCCTGTTGGCTTAAGCACTATTATCCAGACGCATTCTGCGCCGCTTTGCTGAACAGCCAGCCGATGGGCTTTTACGCACCAGCCCAACTCGTTCAGGACGCGCGGCAGCATGGCGTGGAAGTATTGCCCGCCGATGTAAACTTAAGCGACTGGGAAACTACGCTTGAGCGATCGGGTATCCGGGCTTCGGGCACCCTAGGCTCGCGATGCGCTGTGCGTTTGGGTCTGCACATGATCCGCGGTCTGGCCGAACAGGTTGGACAACAGATTTTTCAAGAGCGATTGCGCGAGGGCCCATTTACCGATGTCGCGGACTTTACGCGGCGCACGCGTTTGGGGCAAGCCACGGTGGCCAGCCTGGCAGATGCCGCAGCGCTGACCTCGATCTCCGGCGACCGACGCGCTGCACTCTGGCAAGCGCTAGCGCAAGATCATCAAGGCACGGCCCTGCCGCTGCTGGAATCCTCGGGCGTGGATGTCGATGATGCATTGCCCGCGAGTTTGGTCCCCATGCAACCCATCGAAGAGGTGTACGCCGATTATCAAACGATCGGTCTGTCGCTGCGCGCTCATCCGGTTTCATTCGTAAGGGCTCAGCTAAGTCGCATGCGGGTGACCACTGCGGCGGAGCTAAAGCTCCAACGAGATCAAAAATTTGTGCGCGTAGCGGGTTTGGTGCTGCTGCGTCAACGGCCGGGCACGGCCAAGGGCATCACGTTTGTCACGCTGGAAGACGAGACCGGCTCGATAAACCTGGTTCTGCGGCCCGATGTCTGGGATCGGCATTACACGCTCGCCCGCACGTCCAATGCCTGGCTGGTGACCGGCGTGCTGGAAAACCGCGAAGGGGTCATCCACGTCGTGGTCGGCACTCTGGCCGATCTGTCCAAGCAGGTTGAAGGACTGACGTTACGCTCGCGTGATTTCCATTAGCGGCAGACGATAGCCCTTACTGCCCCCATGTAGCCCCGGCACTCCGTGGCGGGGCTCTTTGCTTTTACAAATCGGCATCGGTCTTTAGTCGGGCTAAACCGGACGCTAGCGCGCTTGCGGCTGATTAGCCGCAGGGCGCTAGCCCACGGTTTTCGGCCTCATTAAGATCGACGCCTACAAATTCCATCCAGAAGAATCGACGAGTCGCGGAGCGACACGTCTACAACAGCTTGACGAGTCGCGGAGCGATTCGTCTACAACCAGTCGCGGAGCGATTCGTTTACGAAGAGTAAATTTCGGTTTGTGCTTTTGGCGAAATCAGGTAATCTTAAAGGCCTGATGGATGCTTTGCTCGGAAAGCTACAGGTTTGAACCCTTATGGATCTGCGGATTCACTATTGGAAGGGGACTGAGCCCACTGAAATGCGTTCGATCACACGGCCCAATGACCGAGTTGTACTTGGCCGAGAGTGACTGCCAGAAGCGAATTAGCTGTTTATTCAGCCGTTCTGCCGGTCTCACTTGATTGGGGAATTGCTTCTTCGCATTGACAGTTAGAGGTTCAGTTTGTCCGCCATCCTATCTGCGGCCGATGAGGCCGCGTCGACATTGTCCAGTTCCGCCGATTCCGATTCCACCGTTTCCACACCCAATGAGTCATTGTCTGCCGACTCTCTCAATACTGAGGCGTCTGCCCCAGAATTGCCTGATACAGAGTCCACAGTCTCCGAGTTAGGTGTCTCTGAGTTAACTGTTTCAGAGTTAGCTGTTTCAGACCTAACTGTTTCAAGTTTTACAGACACAGAGCTATCTGCGTCACAGACGCCTGAACCGGAATCAATGCTCACTAGCTCAACCGCCGACACTGCGTTTGATAGCACTATGAACGACGATTCATCACTCGAAGAGCTAGAAGCTGAAGGACCGGCGGTTTCTCCGTTCCTTGCATTGGGATTGAATGTCAATCTCGTCAAGGCATTGGAAGACTCTGGGTACGTCACACCGACTCCCATCCAGGCTCAATCGATTCCGCATTTGTTAGCTGGTCGCGACTTGATTGGTCAAGCGCAGACGGGCACCGGCAAGACAGCTGCGTTTGCCCTGCCTTTGCTGCAAACGATGGACTTGAGCAATCCTCAAACGCAAGTGCTCGTGCTGACCCCGACACGTGAGTTGGCCATTCAGGTCGCCGAGGCGTTTGAGCGTTACGCCGGTGGTGTGCGAGCCATTCGCGTGGCGGCCATTTATGGTGGCCAAGATTACATGGTTCAGTTCCGCCAGCTGGATCGTGGTTCTCACGTGGTCGTGGGTACACCTGGTCGCGTCATGGATCACATGCGCCGCGGTTCGCTCAAGCTGGACGGCCTCCGCTGTCTGGTGTTGGATGAAGCCGACGAAATGTTGCGTATGGGTTTCGCAGAAGACGTTGAATGGGTCCTGCAATCGGTACCTGAAAAGCGTCAGATCGCTCTGTTCTCAGCCACACTGCCCGATGTCATTCGCAAAATGGCTCAGCAGTACTTGAGGAAGCCGGCCGAGATCACCATTCAACAACGTACAGCGACCGCAGATACGATTCGCCAACGTTACGTGATCGCCGCACCTGGTCAGAAAGAGCAAGCGCTGGCGCGATTGTTCGAAGCCGAACCCATCGATGGCGTGATCGTCTTTGTCAAGACCAAGAGCACCACGGAACCTTTGGCTGAGTACCTCAATCAGCATGGCCATCGTGCGGTGGCGCTTAATGGCGACATTCCACAGAAGCAGCGCGAACGCATTATCGAAAACCTGCGCGGCGGCAAGATCAATATTGTTGTGGCCACCGACGTAGCCGCACGTGGGTTGGACGTGCAGCGAATTAGCCACGTAATTAACTACGACCTGCCCTTCGATAGCGAAGCCTATGTGCACCGCATTGGACGCACGGGTCGAGCCGGACGAAGTGGCGAAGCGATCTTGTTTATCGGACCACGCGATCGTGGGAAGCTGCGACGTTTGGAAATCGCCACGCGTCAAAAGATTGAACAGATGGAATTTCCGACCAATCGGGCCATCAACAAACAGCGCGTGGCTCGTTTTCACGAACGGATCACGGGCGCTTTGTCCCATCCGGAACTGGAAACGTTCCTGTCGATCGTCAGCCAATATCGTCAAGAGAACGATGTGCCCATTGAACAGATTGCAGCCGCCTTGGCAGGCATGATTCAGGGCAAGAAACCATTCTTGCTACGCGACGAATTCAAGCAACCCGAGTTTGATGCGGGTCGACGTGACGATCGTATGAGCGACCGTCGTGGCGATCGCCGAGATGGTTATCGCGACAACTATCGTGAAGGCCGTCGTGATGACCGAGGCGATCGAGGCGATAGTCGTGCACCGCGCGGCGATCGAGATATGCGAGCCCGCGTAGGCAGCAGTCGCAGCAGTCGAGGTACCTCGGGTTCCTTCGGCAATGGACAACTGGAAACGTATCGAGTGGAAGTTGGCCACGCTCATCAAGTTAAACCCGGCAACATCGTGGGCGCGATCGCTAACGAAGCTGGCATCGATAGCGCGTTCATAGGCCGCATCGAAATTTTCGATCGTTACAGCACTGTTGACTTGCCACAGGGCATGCCGTCGGAAGTGCTTGAATCGCTCGGCCAGACTAAAATTGGTGGCCGTTCGCTACGAATCTCTCGTTTAGCCGACGGTGACGGACGTCCAGCCCGACGGCCGGAACGATCGGCACGGCCGGAAAAACGCAAACCAGGCAAACGAGACTAGTCTGTGAAAATCGCTGTTTTCCCTGGTTAAAACAGCGAAATATAACGACGCTTCAAAAATCAAATCCGCAGTCCCACAACTGCGGATTTTTTATTGCACTCTACGTATGTGCTGTGGCTTGCGCAGTGTTTGAAGCGTCGATTTTCCGATAGATGCATTTCAACCGCGAACTGGTTTGCTCATCGAATCCAAGCGCACTAGGGTTCAGAGGGGCAAGCTGATCTTAAAACTCGATTTTCTGCTGGCGAAGCCCCACCGCATATGTTTTGCATCATGCATTTCTTCGGGGACGAGCAATGGCCGATACGTCACGACATTTGGCAGCCAGTGGTTCGAAAAATCATCGCCCCACTCCGCTAAACCTCGAACAGTTGGAAGCCCGCATGTTGATGTCGATCAACACGGCGGAGCATGCCATAGACGCACTCGACATGTTCGGCGCTTCGAAAGCCAAACCCAAAGCAGCAGCAGCGGTAGTTAAAGTCGCCAAAAATGTTGCGCCCTCAGTAGCCCGAGCCATCACCGTAACGGGTGGCACAACTATCAATGGCACTACGACATCTTTGTCCGTGCTGGGCAGAGACGATCAAAGCGAATCCTTGCTGACTTATTCATGGCGAACCACAGCTACACCCACTGGCGGCTCGGCCTCATTTACTACCAACGGTACCAACGCGGCCAAGTCGACAAACGTGACCTTTACCAAGCCAGGTATATATGACCTGCGAGTCACCATTACGGACAAGAGCGGGGCGGCGGTTAACGCCACGCAGCGCGTTACTGTCCGTCAGGCAGCATTAACTCTGCAAGCCGGCAGCACAACAATCGCCCCAGAAGGCACTTGGACGACTAATGTCACTCGACAGACATTTACAACCTCCTTAGCAGCCAGCATTACTTTGCTGTCCGCCCCCAGCGGTGGAACCTCATCGATCAGCACATCGGGGACCAACACAACCATTGCGTTCAATCGTGCAGGCACTTATCGATTCCGTGCCACCAGCGGTACAAGCACGCTCAACTTCAATGTCAACGTTACGCAAACTTTAGCGGGCATGACGATTACCCCAGGCACCAGCAGTGTTTCAGCCGGTGCCACCCAACAGTTCTCCGTCAGCGGACGCGATCAATTCAATCAAACCATGAACGTAACCCCAACCTGGTCCACCAGCGCTGGCACCATCACGAACAGCGGGTTGTTGACAGCCCCTAGCAATGGCAGTCTGACCGTAACGGCCCGCAGCGGCGCGATTAACAGCACGGCGACCGTCAGCGTGTTAGCTGCCAATGGCATTGCCAATAGCCAACTATCGAGCCTGGTAACGACCCTGTTTGCAGACGGATCATTAAATCGCACGGACGTGATGCAGATCCTGCGCAGTACGGGCACCGACGGCGCAGTGGATGCGACTGAGTTGAGCGACTTGCGTTACATCGTGGCCAACGCGGTCAACTATGCCATGCCCGGGTACGTGCAAGTCTTAGCCAGCAACGTCGTCAACAGCAACGCTGCCAATGCGACGTATCAAGGCAATGCAGCCGGCAATTTAGCGGCGGGAAGCACCAATTCTTTGTTGACCATCCTGGTCGACAAGTGGTTTTTGGGTACCGATCTACCAACCATTACTGGTTCGGGCATCACCTACCGCACCGCTGCAGGCACGCTGTTCAATGGTTCACCAACCTTGACCGATCAGAAGCAGGGCCAACTGGGAGATTGCTACTTCATTGCCGCGCTCGGTGCCATCGCCCAACGCAACCCAACTGCTATTACCAACATGTTCATCGATAATGGCGATGGTACGTTCACCGTCCGTTTTTACACGGGCACCTACAGTATGTTCTATGCACCAGATGGCACCATCAGCGATGGGTTTGCTGGAGGCACCGGAACGGCCAATTACGTCACGGTCAATCGCCAACTGGCATCGTACGCCAACAATACATTTGCTTACTCCAATGCTGGCCTGTCTTTAGCCGGATCATCTGTCCCCTTGTGGATCGCACTGGCAGAGAAGGCGTACGCCCAGTGGAATGCCACCGGCAAGGCCAATCGCAATGGTACCAATACCTTTAGCGGCATCGAAGGCGGATGGATGGGTACTGTCAATGCTCAGGTGCTAGGCACCAACGGCACGGCCTACTACACATCTAGTTCGACGGCACAAACTCTGATCAATGCTCTCAACAGTGGCAAAGCAGTGACCATCGGCACGAAAGGTACAGCGGGACTTGGGCTGGTTGGCTCGCATGCCTACACGGTTGCATCTTACAATTCTTCCACGCAACAATTCACGCTGCACAATCCATGGGGCATGATGCACCCATCGCCCCTAACTTGGGCTCAATTGCAAGCCAACTGTTCGATGTTCTCCGTAGCCACTCCATTCAGTACCGCGATCGTCAGCGGTGGTACTGTCCTGCGTGCATCGCCGACAGTGCGCAGCAGTCTGAATACCGAAGCGTGGGTATCGATGGATGCCTTCTCCAACCAACACTCTGTTGAGACCGACCTGAGCCACGCTCAGAACGACGGCCAGAACGACAGCCAAGAAGGCGGTTTGATTGATAGTCTGACCGACGGTCCATTCGACATGCAGGGTGCGGCCACGCCCGATCAACTCTATGCGTTAGCCATTGATTGTGCATTTGACTATCAGGACCTGGAGACATCTGGCCACTTAACGCCCGAGGCCGTGGATGTCCTGTTTGATCAACTGGACTCGTTACTGAGCGAAGCGCTCCTCTGATATCACGCTGTGCTGCAGAGAGTGTTACAATCGCGTGCGGAACGATTGTAACCACTCACATAGCGCACATGATTTCGCGGCAGGCGATCAGCGTCTCCGAAGTGCGCCTGGCCGTTGTTTAAAAGCAATAAACAATGAATTCCCGAAGAGCAGTCTGTCTGGCGGCGGTATGTCTCGCGTTTTTTTGCGTAGGGTGCGATCAGCATCTTCAAGCCCAGACGGAGGCCAAGCGCCCATCGGAGCT
>JADLDX010001038.1 GCA_020846515.1 Pirellulaceae bacterium | reverse complement strand
GCACAAGGCCGACGGAGGGCTCGGCGATCATGCTTGGTCATGCCGATGACTTGCAACTGGGGTGGCCATGGTGGATCATGTAGTACGGAAGTGGGCGAATCGCGTCATGAACGCCGTCGCTAAAAACAGTTGATCCGTAAAGTATTTTCAATCGCTTCGGACGGCGTTATGCACGTAGTTCTGCCAGTGAGTTGGAGGACAACAACTGCTGGTTGCTTTACCGAATTGTGAGATTGAAAATCGGTGTCCATGACAAACGCGGGCAGAACTTCTGTTCCATACTTCTGTACGAGCACTTATGTAGCAATGGCTTGCGGCGATATGGCGCTGGGATTGAACAGAAGTACAAGAAGATCTTGAACAGAAGTTCGAGAAGGAATAACGGACACTGAGTGCGTTTGCCTATGCGCAGATGCTGCTGGCCACCTGAGGATTGATGATCCAGACCCTAGGCTTCTGTCCTTTAAGGACTTCTGTTCCAAGAATTGACGCCATGGCCAGGTAATCGCCATTTCTTGGCCGCCGCTGGTTGAACGGTGGCATGCGACCAACGCGATGTTAGCTCACCGTTGGCCTTGCGCCGACGGGAGCATGACTGGCAGTTACCGAGTCGGCTGCCCACACGCTCTTGCGGCGAGCGAACGGATAGCCAATGCCAATCGACTATCTCGAGCCGCCTTGGCAACTCATCTCATCGAAGGCCTTCGATCGATGACGGCTCGGTGAAGTTTAACTGCATTTGAAACTCGATCGCTCGCCGACTAACCGCAAAGGACAGGGGGTGGTGAGTGCGCATGGTAGCCGCCAGTCGTGCCCCCGCCCGGCACAAGGCCGACGGAGGGCTCGGCGATCATGCTTGGTCATGCCGATGACTTGCAACTGGGGTGGCCATGGTGGATCATACGGTGGTTCGGATCAGTGACTTTCTTTACGACTGAAACAAGACAAGATCTGCCTCAACTCATGCGGACGACAGAATCTCTTGAATGACGTGACCGTGGACATCCGTCAAACGGCGATCAATCCCGTTTTGACGGTAGGTCAGCCGCTGATGATCGATGCCCATCAAATGCAGTAGTGTCGCATGCAGGTCATAGCAGTAGGTTTTTCCTTCGACCGCCTGGTACCCCCAATCGTCACTTCGGCCATGTGCCACGCCAGGTCGTATGCCAGCACCGGCAAGCCACGTCACAAAACTGCCGCCGTTATGGTCCCGTCCCAGTGAGCCTTGCGCGAAGGGAGTGCGGCCAAACTCCGTGGTCCAGACAACCAACGTGTCTTCCATTAAGCCACGCGCCTTCAGATCCTTGAGCAAGCCAGCAATCGGTCGATCGACGCTTCGCGCCATCGGCGGCAACTCGGTTTGGATATTGCCATGGTTATCCCAATTGCCGGTAGCGCCCTGCGGGCCGCTCCAGAGTTGCACAAATCGCACACCACGTTCGATCAAACGCCGGGCCAACAAACATCTTCGTCCAAAGTCGGCCGTGACCGTCTGGTCAGTTCCATACTCTTGATGCGTGGCAGCAGTTTCCTGACTTAAATCAAACGCTTCAGGTGCACTCAACTGCATTTTGGCGGCCAGTTCATAACTGGCAATGCGGGCTTCGAATCGAGAATCATTCAGACCAGCCTGCACGTTGGCTCGATCGCGTGCGTGTTGGCGATTCAACTCTGCCAAGGCACTAAGCCCAGCCGAACTGGTCGGCCCTGCGGTGCTAGCGAATTTCTCACTAGGGAACAGGTCGTGTATCGGCTGACTGCGCCGAGAATCAATGATGGTGCCTTGATGCACCGATGGCAGAAATCCGGAACTGAAGGGCCCCTTCTGATTGTAGGGCAATCCTTTGGGATCGGGCAGGACAACAAACGTCGGCAAGTTATCCACCAGACTGCCCAAACCATACGAGACCCAAGCGCCAAAGCACGGAAACCCAGGCACTAAAAAGCCTGTATTCATCATGTAAGTGCCCGGACCATGCACGTTGGTCTTCGAGGCCATGGCCATCAAAAACGCCATGTCGTCTACCAGCTTAGCTTGCTCGGGAAACAGTTCGCTAACCCAGCGTCCACACTCGCCGTGCTGGCGAAAACGAAACGGGCTTTTCATGATGGAGCCAGCCGGTGCCGTGAATCCCTCCGGCTTGTCCTTGGGACCCAGCATTTGCCCATGCAACCTTTCCAACATGGGCTTGTAGTCGAACAAGTCCATGGGACTAGCGCCGCCGGTCATGAACAACTGAATGACGCGTCGGACTTTGGCCGGATGATGCAGGCCACTAGACGGCGGTGCAGGAGTTGTAGACTGCACAGCCATCGCCGGTTGATCGCAGCAGATCAAATGCGCCAGGGCACAGCCAGCGAATCCACCGCCGGTTTGTAGGATCCACTGGCGACGGTTAAGAAATGGCATGTTCAAAGACAGTGCAATTTTAAGTGCGCTAATCCTGAATCCCAAGCCGGACGTGCATCAATGCGATTACTTACTGCCCAGCCAGTGAGGCCGCCCGTCCGCCACGTCGGCGTTCGGCTTCGCGGAGTTGCATCTTCCGCAAGCGAATGGACTTCGGGGTGATCTCTACAAGTTCGTCATCTTCAATGTACTCCAGAGCCGCTTCCAAGAAGAGCGCCCTGGGTGGCTTGAGGATGATATTTTCGTCGGAACCTGCCGCCCGAATATTGGTCAATTTCTTTTCGCGACATGGGTTAACGACCAGGTCATT
>JADLDX010001037.1 GCA_020846515.1 Pirellulaceae bacterium | reverse complement strand
GTAATGGACTGGGGCCAACGCGGTACCGCTTCGATAAAGCGACAGCCAGGCTGACTGAGCCATGCGCTTAATAGCAATACGAGAGCCCACATCGGGTGTGGCGATTGGTAGGAAAGGTTGGGACGCGAGCGGGCAGGCGAGCGCTGCGCCATGAGTTTGCCTGCCTTGAACATGTCCTAAGGGCTAATGATCCTCTGCGCGAATACTGCACGCCCATCGAATAGCAAAACCGGGTACCCCAGGCAAGATGGATCTGCCACGCCAGGTCGAACTCTCCCGCGGCTGACATTTCTCAAATTTTTGTTTCGCAAAAGAAAAATCTACCTGGGCCCAGTGGCGCGGGCCGAGTCACTTGGCTGGCCAGAACCAAGTGTTTGCGTGCAGTGTATTTAGGGTATTGGGAGACAAGTCGCTTGGGGGGCCGGAGCGGTGCTGACGCGGGCTCCGGCCGAAGGCATACCGCCTACGAAATTCCGGCTACTCAGGTGCCGGCTTCGTTAAGCACTTCTTCGGCGACGAAGATGGGAAGGGGGGGATCGAAGGTGACGGCCACGGCGATGGCATCGCTGGGACGGGCATCGATTTCGATGATTTCGCCATCGCGTTTGAGGCGCAATTTGGCAAAGTAGGTATGATCTTTCAGCTCGCTGATGACCACGCTATCGAATTCTGCGCCAAGGGCATCGGCGATGGAAACAATCAGATCATGGGTTAAAGGGCGTGGGGGCTTATAGTCCTCTTTGACACGCCGGTCTATGCTGGTGGCTTCAAAGATTCCGATCAAGATCGGAAACTGCCGGTCGCCTTCGACCTCTTGCAGATAGATGACTTGATTCTCGCTGATCTCGCTGATGATGATCCGCGCGAGTTGCATTTGCACTGGCATGGGACTGACCTATCGGTTTCGATTCCTTGAATAACCACCACCGGTGATTATACCATCATGTTTCATGAAATAGATACAAAGAAGCTTGGTTCGCGTGGCCCGGCTATGGCCGATGCCGTTCAAGCCTGCGTGCACTGTGGTTTTTGTCTGCCAGCCTGCCCCACGTACCAGGAGTTGGGGCAGGAGATGGATTCGCCTCGCGGGCGCATTTTACTGATGAAAAATGTGCTCGAGGGGCATTTGGAGGCGACGACGGCCCAACCGCACATCGATCGTTGCCTCGGCTGTCTAGCTTGCGTCACGCATTGTCCTTCGGGCGTTCATTATGGAGATTTAGTCAGCTCCTATCGGGACCAAATGCGTCAAGAGGGTAAGAGCAAGCTGACGTTGACGGGCTGGTTGGCGCGATTGACGTTGCCCTATCCTCAGCGATTTCGCGCAGCCGTGGTCATGGGGGGGCTGTTCCGGCCGCTGCATCGCTTTATGCCGCGGATGCTCCGGCCGATGCTGGATATGATTCCCCAGGAATTGCCGGCTCGCCAACCGCTGGCGGAGACGACGCCAGCGCAAGGCGTCCGTAAGGCACGCGTCGCTATGCTGGCCGGTTGTGCTCAACAAGTACTAGCCCCAGACATTAATGCGGCCACCGTGCGCGTGCTGGCGCGCAATCATATTGAAGTCGTCATACCGAAGCAGATGGGATGTTGCGGCGCTTTGGCCTGGCACGTGGGCAATGGCGACGAGGCTATGGCGTTTGCCAAACGCCTCATTGATTCGATGCCTGTGGATGTCGACGCGCTGATTATCAACGCGGCCGGTTGTGGTTCGGCTGTGCATGAGTATCCCCTACTGTTGGCCGGGACTGAGTACGAGTCGCGTGCTCGCCAGTTGGCAGAAAAGGCCGTCGACATATCGGTCTATTTGGATCGACTGGAACTTGAGCCGATTCCGAAATTAGCCGCGCCTTTACGAGTGGCTTATCACGATGCATGCCATTTAGCGCATGCGCAGGGTGTGCGGTCTGCGCCACGTCGACTGTTGGAACGCGTACCTGGATTGGAAGTCGTATCGCTGGCCGATGCGGATACCTGCTGTGGATCAGCCGGCACCTACAATATAGAGCAACCCGAGATCGCTAGCTCGCTAGGGAAACGCAAGGCCGCTGCAGTACTAGACACCCGCGCCTCACTGGTGGCCACGGGCAATATTGGTTGTTTAGTTCAGCTAGACAAACATCTCCGAAATCGTACCGACCGAGTGACGATTTTGCATACTGTGCAGGTAATAGACCGGGCCTATCAAAAGATTCTCACGTAGTAAAGTTTACCAGGGTTTCCCAGATCAAACTCTGACCGGGAATGGCCGATAGATGGCTGTGTCAGCATCGAAGCAATGCTGGCATACAATTTAGTTCACGCACGTCGTCGCTGCGGGTCATCGAGCCCGAACACCGGCGAAGGCGTGCCTAAAAGTAACCCGTTCCCAATGGATTGGAGATATACCTCAACATGATGAGCGCGTCACTTCAAGAGGAACGCTTGCAGACAGTTCGAGAATTTGTACGTGAAGAGCTTTGTGAGAAAAACCAGCTTGAGAAAAACGCTTTTCAGATGACGGAACGTGTACTGGTGAAGAAGGGGCAGCCTTGTGGCTTTTTCTTTTGCATCTACGGTCCACGCAGTGTGCGATTGACAGCGGTTTGGGATCTGCAGCGCGGTTCAGTGTTCTTTTATGATTCACTGGGTCGTCGATCTGGCAGTCACCCCAGTCCGCTTGGAGATGCTTGGAGTCATAACTAAAACGCTGACGGGCGATGTTGGGAGCTGCGTATTGACTGGCGTGAATGCTCCCAAGTCCGGCGGTGATGGACATAATTGCGATGATTTATGAACCAGTCAGTTGATTCATGGAGGAACAACGTGCTGATTCTATCGCGCCGGCAGGCGGAATGTATTTGTCTAGGTGAGAACATCGTTGTAACTGTCGTATCGGTTTCGGCAGACAAGGTCCGGATTGGTATCCAAGCTCCGCATGGTGTGCGTATCTTGCGCACTGAGTTGGAGAAGCTGCCTATTCGACCAATTGTTCCAAAACCAACGTCGGTGTCCGTAGGGACCCCAACGACCTCGACCGTTAGAAAACCCGTGGTCCAGCCGATCACCAACCTAGCGCAGTTTATACGCCGCGCGGCCTAAAGAGCGTTTTCGAAAGCAATATGAAACTGAAAGCGTCGGTCTTGAGTCGGGCAAAACCGGAAGCTAGCCCGCTTGCGGCTGATTAGCCGCAGGGCACTAGCCCACAGTTTTTTCATAAGATCAGCCGCAGGGCGTTAGCCCACGGTTTTCGGCCCACATTAAGATCGACGCCGAAACTGAAAGCGTTCCCAGCGATGCCTGGGAACGCTTGCGGCAAAAAGCTTTCTACTAGAACAATGGCCCAAGTTCAAAGCACTAAGCACTAATAGCTAATAGCTAATAACTCTACGATTTTGCTGATTCAGCTTCTTCGCGGGTGCGTGGTTTGCGACCGCGTGGTTTGGAGGCTGCTTCGGGTACCATCTTCTGATCGAGCACTTGCAAGAGACGGCTGATACAGAGTTTGTTCACACTGATGTTTAACCGACCTGCCTCTTCGCAGAGTGCCAGGTGGAGACTTTTCGGAAGGCGGACGGTGATCATGCGCTGTGGGTCATTGGGATCATTCTCCGGCAAGTCGCGAGATCGCAGCGCTGTGAGCATCTGCTGCAGCTGATCGTAATGGGAACTGGTAATGAACTGGGCATGTTCTTCGTTGGTCGGGAATAGTTGGTGGGTCAGTCCGCCCACCGCCAGAACTTCGCGGTAGAAGCAAATCCAAGTTGGTGCGTGGCCGAATAAGTCGTTGGCCATCGAAAATGATTGATTGCAACGCTCAGTAAAGCTAGCGGCTGGTACGAGGGACTTTTTCAACTCGCTGGCCAACGCTTGGAACTTCTTCAAGTCCTCCGCCAGTTGCACAGCGGCATCGCTGGGGTCGGCTGGAGTGCTAGCATTGACGCTCG
>JADLDX010001036.1 GCA_020846515.1 Pirellulaceae bacterium | reverse complement strand
TCCCCGAAGCGTCCATCGCCACGTGCTGTCCCGTTTCAGGAGTGTTCTGCTGGAGACTGCCCGTAGACCCATTGATGAGGGTTTCGCTGCCTGCGGCTGTTAGGTCCAGCATTCCATGCCAATTTGCCATTACCTCTTGTGTTAAAACTAGCTGGCTATCAATCTCGCCAATTGAGAACTCAAGTGCCCAGTTACCGCCTTGCGCTGCGTGCCCAGTCAAGTCTTCACTGGCTGCGATGTCGACGTCCAGGATCTCGCTGAGTTGTAGTAACCAAGCTTGTCCGGCCTCGGTGTTACTAAGTCCACTACTATCTGCGTTACCCTCGGTGCTAGCTACGGAGCAACCGTAGATGAGTAAATCTGCATCCTCGGTCAAGGAGTCTCGCCACAACATCAACTGCTGGCTATGCTCGGACAGCGAATCGCTGCTTATCCAATCGCTCCCCAGTTGGAGCAGACCGCTGGCACCGTGCGTTACCAAATGGATCGACGAATAGAGCTGATCTGACTCTGCGAGGAAGGCGTTGATTTGATCAAGCCCACTGGTATGTCGATCGAGCAGCACCACCTCCCAATTTCCAGTTGCCGCATCAGAACTGGATTGAATTTGATCTAACAACTGTTGTAGGTTGTCTAGCCCGGCATCGACGAAGGCAACTTGTTGTGCGGGAGGACCTGTCTCTGGGCTGGTGGGTTCGGGCAAGTCGCTGGTCACATTGGCAGCGAACGTGGAGTTGTCCGAATTCAACTCTGCATCCACTAACGCCAGGAGCGAATCAATTTCATCCTGAGAGACCAAGGGTTGTTGGTCGAAGGCTGCGTCGATCATATCGACGGGCAAGGCAGTGGCAGAGTAGAGCAATCGATCTTCCAGCCAACAGGCTTCGATGGCCATTGGCTCGGATGCAGTGATCGGCGCAAACAGTGAATGTGTCAGGCCGCGGGCCCAAGCGAGATACTTCCTGATCATCCCACCCT
This sequence comes from Pirellulaceae bacterium, assembly GCA_020846515.1. Lineage (GTDB taxonomy): Bacteria > Planctomycetota > Planctomycetia > Pirellulales > Pirellulaceae > Aureliella. The sequence continues at coordinate 1,949 of JADLDX010001036.1, read as the reverse complement.
CAACTCAAGACATGTGCGTCCAGCATAGCTAACTCGATTACCGGTCAATGGCTGTACGAGCATTGATGACGGTAATGGTAAACGGCAACAGTTCACAATACGGGCTGAGGGGAACCCGGCCTGGTAGTGTTGCTCTCACCCCGACATGTGATTGCAGACTTATGCACTCCCCGGCACCGAAGTCTAGGTGCTTGCGCGTAGATAGCAAGTTTTTCCGTCTTGAAAAACTCTAACACCTCCAGCAACTGGCGCGACTAGTCAGGAGACAACGATTCTGCGGACTGCTCTAATTTGGATAAAGTACGCCAGGCGACCCTTCCAAGATTGAAAGTGACTATGCGATGAGGCCAGCAGTTTTGATTGCCATGCTGATCTTCGGCCAACTACCGAACGTTTTGACGGCCGCCCCACCTAACATCGTGCTCATTCTTGCTGACGATCTGGGTTGGGCCGATGTGGGTTGCTACGGGAACACCTTCAATGAAACCCCGCACATCGACCGGCTGGCTCGCGAGGGAATGCGTTTCACTCAGTTCTATGCCGGTCCGGTTTGCTCCCCCACACGAGCCAACCTACAATCCGGCCAAGATCAAGCTCGCTTTGGAATCACGCAACATATTCCAGGTCATCAACGCCCATTCGCAAAGCTGATTGATCCCGCTGTACCGCTGCAACTGCCGCTGTCCGTCGAAACGTTCGCCGAACACTTATCATCCGCTGGGTATGCCACCGGCTATTTCGGTAAATGGCATCTTGGGGGCCAAGGCTTTGGTCCGTCACAGCAGGGTTGGCAAACCGCGGTTGAAACCAAAGGCCATACGATTTCAATGGAATTGAATGGCCAGCCCCACTCGCTTCCCACGGCGGAGTACCTGACTGATTGTGCGGTGGACTTCATTCGCGTGCACCAAGACCGGCCCTTTGTCATGCAAATTTCCCATCACGCGGTCCACATCCCGCTGACGACCAAGCCGGAACTTGTCGCCAAGTACAAGTCGAAGGCGCCGATGGCGAACTATCCCAGCCGGCCTGAATATGCAGGCTTGTTAGAGGAGCTAGATCAAAGTGTAGGCCGCATCGTCGCCACAGTGGACGAGGTTGGCCTGGCCAACAACACGCTGATCGTCTGCTTGTCCGACAACGGCGGTTTGGAGCACGAGCAAAGCGGGCGAATCGTGACATCCAATCGACCGCTGCGTGGGGAGAAAGGGACACTTTACGAAGGAGGCATTCGCATCCCGGCTATTGCGCGCTGGCCCGGTCTTATTCCGGCTGGTGCGCGATGTGAGGAGCCGACGATCACCATGGACCTGCATCCGACCCTTCTTGAACTCGCAAACTTGCCACCGATGAACGAACAACCGCGCGACGGAGTCAGTTTGGTGCGTTTGTTGCGTGATCCGAAAACTAAGCTCAACCGGAATGCGTTGTTCTGGCACCTACCACACTATCATCATAGCACCCCGGCCAGTGCGATCCGGCAAGGCAAATGGAAGCTGATCGAGTTTTATGAGTCCGATACGGTCGAACTGTATGACCTCAGCCAAGATCTCGCTGAACAACACAATCTTGCGGCCTCGCATGTCGAACAAGTTGAGACGATGAAAACCTCGCTTAAGGCATGGCGAAAGCTGGTGGGTGCGAGAATGCCCCAGCCTAATCCCAACTACGATCCAGAACGCGCAAACGAACTCGGCAAGCCGAGCAAAGGTAAACGCCAGGTGAAGGGCGAGTAAAGCCATCCAATTGGTTCGTAGACGCGTCCGCGCATAGCTTGGCGATGTTCAACGTAGATGTGTGCCTGACTAGGATGTGTTCGTGGGGTTCCTTATTAGGTGTGACTCGCACGGTTGGACTGGGCAGGTTGGACTGGGTAGGTTGGACTGGGTAGGTTGGACTGGGTAGGTTGGGATGGGTAGGTTGGACTGGGTAGGTTGGACTGGGTAGGT
>JADLDX010001035.1 GCA_020846515.1 Pirellulaceae bacterium | reverse complement strand
TAGCCGTAGCGGCGGGCGTAGTCGCCCCAGTTCTCGAGCACGGCAGCCTCGAGCTGGGGGTCGATGCGATGTTCGTTGACTTTGTATTCGCGATCGTCTGCGAATCGCTGAGCGATCAACGGACGAATGGGCGCAAAGTCACCTAGGTCCAATTGATGGTACAACTGCTCAATGGTTGCCTCAGGTGCGGCGACCAAGTCCTCGTATCGCACATCGATCAAACGCTCTGCCGGCACTTGCGCACGAGCGGCTTCGAAAGAAACATACATCCGCCGCAGACAGTCCCAGATGTAACTCTTCAAGCGTTGATCGTCGGCTAACGTTTGCATTCCCTGCACATCTTGCAGACTCGTCCATAGTCGCACTGTCGAAGCGAACAGCTTGCGTGGATCACGCACCATATGGATGAATTTGGCACGTGGAAAAAGTGTGGCTAGCTCAGCCAGTCGGCCCGTATGCGGCGGACTCTTGAGTACCAGTTGCTTCTCATGCTTAAGCGTTAACGCTTTGATGAACCACAAAAACTTCTTACGCCATGTCTTCAAATCCGACGGATCCACCTGACGCATGTCGATGAAGTTCGACCAAGGCGGCTCGGCATTGGGAAATGCAATCCACAGATAAGGTGTGGGCGCGCCCAAGTTCATCAATGCAAATTCATCCTCTTGCGGCAGGTCCCAACCAGCCCGCATGTTATCCATCGGACGCTTGTCGGGAATCAAACTGCTGCCGTACTTGACCATCAACCCTTCACTGATCAAGAAGTGCCACGGTGCAAAACAGGCGTAGGTTGAAGGCGATGCAAACTGATCGTCCAAGACTAACAACTCATGCATCAACGTCGTACCACTACGCCAGTGACCCAAGACGAATATCGGGTCCTTCTGCAACTGCGTGCTTTCAATTCGCCGTCCATAAGCCAGATGTTGCACCAGCCCCAAGATATCATTAAACGGCGTGAAAAAACTGACGCCTAATGCCAAATGCAGACGGCTGGGCGCGACGCGAAAACCGTTGCGAGCCAACATGCTCCACCACTGGCCTGCGCGCATACCATGCCAAAAACGAGGCGTTTTCAGCGGGTATTTGTTCACCGCCATGGATTGACCGGAAGACTTTTTCTCGGGCTCAGATGGGGCTTGGACATGTGACTGGCTCGGCATGGATACGTTTGCAGCAACGAGTAGGAGGGTGCGAAGTCCGGCCCAGGTAAGCAACTAATGCTCTGCCGATTGTAACCGATTTCGACCTGGCTGGGGAGAGTCGTCCCGATCAGCGGTGCTCGGCACGTAAGTTATGCCCGATGGCACCGCCCGCCAACACGTGTGAACTTACGCGCGTACGGCTAACGACCGGTCACCCGCGCGCCAGGCCGGCGATAATATACTGTCGGGCAGGGTGGGTGCAGCTACCTGCGCCCGACTGGCACTTGCTCGGCTGAGACGTCGATAGTCTACCGCTGACGCTGAACCGCTGTCGCGACCTTCACCCGTGCCACTACCGAATGAGCCACTACTCAGCGAGCCGCCCGTTTGCCCCGTATCGCTTTGCATTTCATCCGCTGTGGCCACTTCCACCTGGAACTTGTCTACCTCAATTCCCTGCTCGGATAATCGCTCGCGCAGTACGGGCAAGTTCTCCAGGATCACATCGCGAGCCGCACTCGATTCAGTCTGCAACCGAGCGGACATCGTATGCCCCTCGATCTTGATCGAGACATTCAGCACTCCCAGTTGCGGCGGATGCAGTTTTAAGGTCACCTGTCCGCCGTCCGGGCCCAGTCGCGAAAAACTGCGCGCGACGCGTTGTACTAAGCGAACACGTTCCTGCTGACTTAGCGTGCGAACATCACTGTCCGACGTGCCTGCGTCCTCTGGATGGCGCGTGCCAGCGGCGACGCCACTGCTACTGCGTCCACTTGTGCCACCACCGATGGCTCCGTCGCTATTGCCTGTCATCTGTCCCGCTGTTGTTGCTCCGACGCGAGACACGGAACTGGCTTCAGCACCCGCAATTCGATTCGAGGAAGCCGAGCTTCCATCCGCAGATCCACCCGTTTGCATGGCAGATGCTAACGCCATTTGCGCAGCCTCAGCCATAGCAGCGGCCTCGCTCATCGAGCCGGCTTGAACCAAGTTGTCATTGACCTCAGCCGCATGGTCGAGTCCCGATCCATCGAGCTGCGCATAGAGCTCCGAGGCTGGCGTGGCCTGAGACGCCTCATGACCAGCCTGTTGGTCAACATCCTGCTGAGCCTGTAAAGTATCGCCAGCCAACCGCTCCGCCAGCGACAACGGTTCGCCAGCTCCGACATGCGAGGACTTGTCGGACAGATACCATTTATCGGACGACTTAGTGGTCGCTTCATCTTCTGATTCAACGACTGGCTGTGCAGCTTGGACTACCAATTCGGCTGCTGAGTCGTCCGTTTCCGGCTTTACCTCGGGCTTAGCTTCCGGCCGCGCTGTGCTGCTTGGTACCGGCGTGACAGCCGGCTTTTGCGCTGGCGTAACGTTTTCGGTGGACGATTTCTCATGGCTGGTTTTGGCACTACGTACCGAGCGCTGTGGCAGCGCCGCTGAGACCAACGTCGGGTTATCTGGCGTGCGCGCAGGCCCTGTTAGCTCTTGGCGAGAATCAGTTGGCACAATCGTTTGTGTGGCCTGATCGATGATAGGTAACGGCGAATCATCGGGCGACGTCGGTACCAACGCCTGGTCGGTTGGCTCGAGCGAAGGCGGTGCCACCACGTCGGTAGGCACGGCGTGGCTCGGTTCGCCTTCCGTTACAGCAGCGACATGTGGCTCTTGGCCAGTCTCGTCGATTTGGACGGGCGCGTAACAGATAACCACACAAGGTTCGAGCAGTTGGAGAGAATCCTCATCATCCTCTGGCAACTTTTCGTCGACAGCAGGCTCGTCATCACGCGTCGCTTGAGCATCCGAGGTGGGCGAGAGTGAATCGGTAAGAACTTCATCGGGTGGCAGGTTATCGTCGCTGTCAACCGTCGAAGCCACTGGTAGTTTCAGCAGCTCTTCGAAAAACCCGTGCTGGTGAGTATTGGAAGCATCCTGATAAGCACGTTGCAAATGACTACGAATGCGCAGCGTGGTCGAATCGGCAATCGAACCATCCATCGCGCGTCCCCCCTCGGACAATGCGTGAGCGTTCTTAACCTGTCACGGTTGTGGGGTGGAGTTGTTGCGAGCTTGATCGACAATGCTGGCTTCAGGTTCTCCTAGTCGCAGTTGATTGATAACTTCGGCGACCTG
>JADLDX010001034.1 GCA_020846515.1 Pirellulaceae bacterium | reverse complement strand
GATCCTGGCTGGTTTATGTGTAGGCATATGGCTGGGTTGGTTCAATGGCCAGATGATCACACGCTTGAATATTCCGCCGTTCATAGCCACCCTCGGCATGCTGAGCATTGCACGGGGTATGACCATGTTATGGACCAAAGGTTATCCGATCACAGGACTGGGTGAATCGTTCGCGATATTGGGCACACATTCGGCGCTGGGTATACCGGTCCCGGTTTGGATTGCCGCCGCCGTCGTTGGCAGCTTTGTATTGGTTACGCAAAAGACGCAACTAGGACGTTATATCTATGCGGTAGGCGGCAGCGAAACGACCGCCAAATTTTCGGGACTAAACGTCGCCGGTATTAAGGTCATGGTTTATACACTTGCCGGCGCATTGTCCGCAGTGGCTGGCCTGATCATGACTTCGCGTTTGGATTCTGCACAGCCCAATGCGGGCGTTGGGTATGAACTAGATAGTATTGCCGCCGTCGTGATCGGTGGCACATCGCTGTCCGGCGGTCGTGGCACGATCGTAGGTACTGTGATCGGTTGTCTGATTATTGGCGTGCTGAACAGCGGCCTGGTATTGCTGGACGTTTCACCATTCTGGCAACAAGTGGTTAAAGGCGGCGTGATCCTAGTCGCCGTCGCCATTGATCGCTTGCGCGAATCCCATGAATGAACCGGAAGCCCTTGTTTATAGAGGTTGACCAATCGGGGCGGGCGCGGTTGAGGGCAACTGTTCTACAAATCTTAGGAACAGTTGAGGACAACTGGTTCTACAATGGGAAGTCTACGTTGAACCAGCAAGCTCTATGGGTTAATATACCCGCAACCCGAGGAGCCTTGCATGCCGTTTAAATTCAACCGACGCTTGTATTGCGAACAGCTCGAAAAGCGTCGACCACTGGCGCTGACCACGCCGGATCTGGTGGAGTTGGTTTCCCAGGAAGAGACCTATTTGGGGACATCGCCAGTTCTTCAGCGGACCCTCGTAGCTCCGACCATCGCCGTCGATGCGCAAGGCGGCTCCGCCTATGATCTCCGCGCTGACTTGCCGGGCGATCAAACTCTGCGGCTCAGTTCCGATGTCACCAACACCCATGGAACGCAAGTCTCGCGTTTGGGCGAAAGGTTCGCTCGCGTGCTCGTCGACCCAACATCGGTCTACGAAGTCAACTATTACATGAACCAAGAGTCATGGCAGGTGGTCATCGATGCCTACGATCAGGCTGGTACATTTATCAATCGATTGAACTTGGGTGTTTCCAATGATCCGACCCGCGATCTCGAAGGCGATTGGCATCGTGGCTTTATCGGCCGCCCCAATGATCGAGGCTCCAATTTCATCGAACTGCCGATCCAAACCAGGCTGATCGAGATTCGCTACGCGCCGGCGCTGACCATTGGTTTCGTGGGTGACGCTCTTGATAGTGGGCCACAAGTCGTACGCTGGCGCGACGAACGCAGCTATGTCAGCAGTCGTACAATCGACTTGATCGAAGCCGACCAGGCTGTTCTGATTGAAGACGGCAAGACCTACACACTGGATGCCAGCGTGACGCATCGAGGCAGCAGCACGGGCATTACGCACAGCGTCGGTTACACAGCTTACGATCGCGATGGTTTGCAGATTGAACCTAAACATGTCGAGCGTTACGGCAGTGCGTTCGATACGCGGCTCGCCGCCGATCTGAATCCAGGTGATACGACGATCGACTTGGTCAATGCGACAGGGTGGAGCCTGGAATCCAGCCGACCCGAAACGCGCTCGATCGCCTGGTACGGCTATAGTGACTCAACTGGCACAGTCTACGCCGACTTCACGTACACGCGCCACGTCGCCAGCAACCCAGCCTACGGCATATGGGACGTGGGTGGCATTACTGGCAACCGTATTAACCTTCGCGAACCTTGGTCCGGTCCACGCTTGACTGCTGGTTCTGCGGTTCGTAATACAGTGGCAGGGCCCTCGCTATTTCCCGTCGTGGCCCAAAGACAAGCTGCGCCGATTCTTGCCCAGGCGACCATCGGCGGTTCATGGACAAATGGATTTCCTGATCCACGTTCATTCCCAGCCGGTGCAGCGATGTTTCGCCCTGCAGCCGAACTGAATCAAACATTGCAGATCATCGGCAACACACACTTGAGCTATCGTGTTTCAACGCAATCCGTCGGTTCAGTCGACGTAGATCGACTCAGCCAGACGCGATTAGTGACCATCGATGTTCTCGCCAACGATTCAGTGGCCCAAGCGTCCGGCGGTCGATTGCAAAGTGTTTCGACACCCGCCTACGGAATGGCGCAAATCGTGACCAACCCCGCTTCGGGCAGTCAGCAGGTGCGTTATGTTTCTTCGCCAAACTTTATCGGTGTAGACCGCTTTTCTTATACCTATATCAATGCTGGTGGTGAACGGTTTACCGAATGGGTCAACGTGGCCAGCCTAGGTGGTAACGTGGATGCCGATCCTGCTTTGCAGCAAGCGATCAACGCAAATCAGATTAATCTGACAACCAGTAGCTCAGTGGACGACTACGGTGGTGTGAGCTTTATAGCCGTCAGCGGTCAGGTGCTATCTTCTCGCGCTGACAATCACAATAACCTCAAGTCCTTGATTCGAAATCCGTCAACGCCGTTGAGCTTTTCGCTCACGCGGGGGACTTTGCACGGTACGCTCACGGTCAATGCTGATGGTACGTTGACGTATCAATCGGAACCTGGATTCGTAGGGATCGACACATTCGAGTACGCTGCTTCTAACGGTTTACGAGCCACATCACGTATTGGCTTGATTAACGTGGTAGCCAACGTCGACGAAGCCGATCGACGGAAAGTCGGTAACATCGCGTTAGGGCTACTAAATGCCGAGGCGTCTCACAGGCGAATGTTCTATCCACCGGCTGTGCCCAAAGATGCCAATGGCGTACCACTGCTCAGTTGGCGAGTCCATTTGCTGCCGTTTCTTGGCTATGCCTCGCTGTTCAATCGCGTCCGGTTAGATGAAGCCTGGAACAGTCCCAACAACTTGCCTCTGCTCAATGAGATGCCTGACATCTTTCGTAGCGCTGGTGATGACTCGCTCAGTAGCGTAACCCGTTTTCTAACGATTCAGGCTGGTCAGGCCACCAGTCCCACGTGGCACTTCATGCACAGCAATGGCTCACCCCGTGTCACCCAAGTTTCTCAACTACAGCACGGCCTCTCGAATACGCTGATGGTTGTGCGATCTGGCAGTAATCGCGCCGTCCCTTGGACCAAGCCTGAAGATTTGCAGTTCGATAACGCGAATCCGCTGGCTACTCTTGGCGGTTTGGGCGAGGCGTTCCTGCCGGTCGCCTTTGCAGATTCAACGGCAGTGCTCATGCCAACTGATGTCACCAATTCGATTTTCACGTCGATCGCCACGACTGCGCCAACGCCTGGTGTAAGTGCTGTCGATGGTCAGACGCTCGCGCGCGCCTGGTCGGAACGTTTGACAGCCCCCGCCACGCATATACAGAACTACTATGCCCAACAATTTAAGTCGCTGAAAAACATCGGACTAGCGATGCATAACTATG
>JADLDX010001033.1 GCA_020846515.1 Pirellulaceae bacterium | reverse complement strand
CAGGCTCTGGAATGGATCTGGCTGGTTCTGCAAGCCTGGTTGTTGCCCGCCAGCGGCCTGGCGCAAATCTTGTCCGAAGCCCATGCGTGCGGCTGGCCCAATTCGCTGTTGATCGTGGCCTGGTTTCTACCTAGCTTGATCTTTATCTCAGCCCTGGAATGGAGTTACGCGCAACTGGAAACGCATTGGACCTCTCATCAGCCGCAGGGTGCATCAACTTTATTGAGGGAACGTTGGTGGCAACGTATACGGTTCGGTTCCGTCGGCGCGATCATGACCTGCCTGGTGCCGGGGGTACTGGTGTTGGGTTTCATGGATACCATTCAAGCCTGGTGGCCGGCGATGCCAGAACGCTGGCAAGCCATCGGATCGATCCTGGCGCTGGGTCTGGTCTCGCTAACGCTGGCCCCGCTGTGGCTGAAAATCTGGAATGGGGCTCGTCCGTTTGATCGCGAGAGCATCGTTCCCCAACGGGTGCATGAATTCTGTCAACTTCTTAAGCTACCTGTTCCGGAAGTGCTGCGAGTCGGGGACAAACAAGTCTGGCATGGAGCCGCCTTGGTGGGTTGGACACCCTTGTTTCGACAGTTATGGGTGGGTGACGCTTTGGTAAAGCAGCTAAGTCCCCAGCAGCTCGACATGGTTTTGTTGCACGAACTGGCTCACCTGCGTCGAGGCCATTGTTGGTGGCGGCTCGTGCCTTTAGTTTTATGCGCTAGCAGTATCGTGGTCATGGCGAGTACACCAGCTCTGCTATGGACCAGCTCGGATTCCAAGGCCACGATATGGGCTATCGATTCCTTGGGCGCAGTACCTTTGTTACTAGTGGGCCTAGGTATCATCTGGTTATTGGGTTGGATTTCTCGCGCGTGCGAATTGGATGCGGACCTCGATGCTTGTCGGCAAGCCAGGCTCTGTTGCGCATGGGCCGCGCATCAACCACAGCGAGCGGTCGACGAGCTATCGAGCGCCTTGATTAGCTTGCATGAGGGGCTCGACCAGCGCCGCGGCTTTTGGTTGCACCCCTCTGTCAATCGTCGTGTGTCGCATATTGCGAGATCAACGAACTCATCGAGCCTTGGCGGTGAATCGGACGCGTCGCGGAGCGATTCGTCTACGGGGCAGCTTTAAATTCCGCAGTTCTCGTACAGATGGAATAAAGCTTGCATCGGCTAGCTACCTGTCCTTTTCTTTCGCTAGCCTTGAGTTTGTTTACAAAGTTTTAGTCAGGTGGCGTTCGATAGTCCTTACGTGCGTATACAACGCGTAAGGTTCGCGCCGTTTACCTTCCCTGACACCACATCCCTCGAGCCATAGGTGCTTTGTGCCGTTTGCGCCAGTTACGACTAACGAATTGCAGTCTCGTATCAACCATGCCCTCAAGGACAGCCCGCACTACCTGGGTGAAGAGGTAATGGGCACGAATGAGCAGGGCGTCGTGGTTCTGCAAGGTCGAGTGGAGACCTTCTACCACAAGCAAGTCGCTCAGGAACTGCTCAGAAAGCTCGACGGTGTCGAGCGCATCGTAAATCTACTGGAAGTTCATTGGGGCCAGAACGCCCGCTAGTTGTGGACGAATCGCTCCGCGACTCGTCAACTTCCTCCCAGACAAACAGGCCGAAGAATTGTTTTTCGACCCTGGGAGGCCGACGCTCCGGCGGAGGCAAGCCGCAAATCGCAACTGATTGGCCATGCCAAGGGTCCTTGGCCATGGCACCTTTGGCCTGCGTTGGGCGAGCGCCACTGGCATGGGTAGTCGGACGGTTTGAAAACGTGTCTCCGCAGGAGCGTCGATCTCCCGGGAAACGGCTTGGGGATACTCAACGCGCAACCAGGATACGGCTTAAATGCTGTAAGATCTCTGCGCTTGGGAGGATTAATTCAACCCACGAAAAAACACGCTGAACGCGTGTTTTTTCGACCCTCCCTAAGCTGCGCTTGGGAGGGTTAGTCAAGGGTTAATTCAAGGATTAGCGAGTCTTGGCAGCGTTTTGCAGTGGCTTAACCGCGGCGTTGGCTTCAGCCGCGTCTTGAGGCTTGGCTTTCGCCGGTTGACCGTTGTCTTTGGCCAGCAGGACCGAACCAAAACTCCAGCCATTGTCGACCGTACGAATATAGGTACCGCTCGGCTCCAAATACTTGCTGATCATTTCGAAGGCCGGCAGCTTAGCGCCATCGACCAACGTCTTCTTCTGGGGGATTTCAGATTTGTTCTGAACCAAGTGCTCCAGCAACATGGCAAACATGCTTTCGGAGTCTTGAAGCTTTCCAGACTTGAACAATTCGTACTGAGCGCGATAAGCCAACGCGCTGCGATTGATTCGCCAGGCACACATAGGTGCATTGGCCACTTCGCCAGCCAGTGCTTCGGTGATACGCTGATAATCCGCTTGCTGGGTCAGAGGTGACGCGCCAGTCAGCTTGGCTTGGGCAATCGCTTCGCCAATCATCTCTTCGTGAGATGCAAACATCAAGTATCCATCATAAACCGTGATCGCCCAACTGCTTAGCAACCGATCGTTCTGCGGCGGTGGGGCACCGCCCTGCTTTGCAAAGTTTTGAAACTCGGCATCAAAACTCAAGTCCAGCTCAGAATCCTCTTCGTGCTTGACTTTCCAGATCTTCTGGCCGCCCAACATCATCTCTTTGGCATCAGGTTCCGTTTTCATGGCCTGATCCAAGATCTTGCTCATCCTGCCCGAATCAACCACTCTCAAGGCAATGAGATTGCGTCGAGAATTGATATCGATGGGCATCTTTGCGTCGCTAACCGAGTAGATCTCGTTCGTTAGCAATGGAATGACGTCTTTGCGAATATCGATTTGAGGACCGGTGGGATCGACGCGAATACCTTCAATGATTTCTTGAAAGACCTTGGGTTCGCCAGCCATGGCATCGACCAGGCCTTCAGCTTTCCAGAAAGCCTCTTTGACGTTCCAACTAGTGGCGAACAACGAAGAGACTCGATCGGATACCCAATTCGGTACTTCGCGGCGAACGTCATTCGGAAAGTCCAGGATCTGCACGGCGGCTGGACGCTGCTTGAGCGACCCGTCGGCCAAGACAAAGCCACGATGCTTGACGTCGAAACGTTCTTGACCCAAATTGATCTCGCCGCACACGGCCTTGATCGATTCAAATCCTTGCGATTGCAAGACAGCCAACACATCCGCACTGCCGCCAGGTCGCTTGCCACTGATCGCACGCAGCACTCGCGCAAATCCTAGGGGACGGGCAAAGTACTCGACTTGACCTTCTTTGGAAATTTGAAGTTGCTCACGAGCCGCAAGGAAGGTGGGGTCTTTGTCGAGTTTATCTCCAGTGGCCTTGCCCAAGGCAGCTTCGATCATCGCCTGCAATGTGCCCAGGTCATCGCTGGCCAGCATCTGTTCATTTACCACTGCGTAAAAGGTATCTTGCGGCAGCAACTCGCCCTTCAGATGTGGCAAACGATGTTGAGCAATGTCGACGTCGGCATGTTTGAGCTGTGTTCGTTTGGAACCGCGTTCCTTGAGTTGGTTATCCAACTTCATCAAAAACTGCCGCGTTTGAGCTTCGCGATTGATGACGTCGACGACCAAGCCTAAAGCAAACGGTTTGCGGACATCTTCGCGGCGTTCGATCCAGGCCAACGCAATCTGTCCCTGAACAACATCGCTCAGGTCTCGCGGCTGGATGTTCAATCGCCAACCAGCGCTGGTCAGCTTCTCTTCGATCTGCTGCTGCTGATCATTCCAAAACTCACGCACTTGCGGATCATCGGCCAGCAGAGACAACTGGGTTCTACCCCAACGCTCTGCTAAAACCTCAGAGTCAGGGAGCAACACCACCGCTTGTGTGGTTTGCGGCAAAATTTCATAGGCAGGCTTGGGGGCCGCAGCCTGGAGCGTGCAGGTACACGCCAACCAACATACAAAACTGAATAGAGTGCGGACCACCTAAAATCTCCTTGTGTTAATCGCGTCCCTGCGAACCAAAATGCTGGCCCGGAAAAGTTGAACCATCTTACCGCACATCAGACAAGCGCGAAAAGCCAGTTTTGCTTGAATAACGGTTAGCTTTTGCCAATTACTGTACTTTTGGGCCACTTAAACACCTCTGGCGAAGTGCCTCGTAGCACAAAACCGCTGCGCTGACGGACAAATTCAGGCTGTCTGCCCCCTGAACCATAGGGATCGTAATGGCAGGCCATTTAGCCTTTTGCCATTGTTCCCCCAGTCCCAAAGCCTCACTGCCCAAAGCAATCGCAAGCGGTCCTGTCATATCGGCTTGCCACATACTTTGACTTCCGTCAACGCAGGCCCGCAGCAACCGCATCTGCTGTTGCGTGACCCAGTTTTCCAATTGGGGCAAGTTAACCACCGCGATAGGCAGAGAAAATACCGTTCCAAGACTCGCCCGAATTGCATTGGGGTTGAAGACTTCACAGGCGGGATCCACCAGAATCAGGGCGTCCGCACCCGCCGAGGCAGCAGTTCGCGCCACCGCGCCGATGTTCCCTGGCTTTTCAGCACGGTCCAGAACCATCACCAGTGGCTCGACCAGGCCGCGTGCATTTAAGGTCGCTGTCAACTCTTCCAAACTCAGTGGGGGCAAGTGCGCCACAGCCACCACTCCGGAACTTCGCTCACCATAGCCGATCTTTTCAAAAACCCTTTCGCTAACCAGTTGCAGCAATTTGGCGGGCCAGGCCTGGCACAGTGCACTATTACCCAGTTCATCCCAATGCTGTGACTCGCAATAGATCGTATCCATGCGTACACCGGCTCGACGGGCGACTTCAATTTCGCGTTCACCATCGATCAGAATCAGACCGGCCTTGCGTCGCGCACGACTGTCTCGCAAACGAACGGCCAACTTAATCTTGGGATTTTGGAGACTCTCGATGGTCGGTTTCATGGTCCTCTTTGGCTTGGATGGTTGGCCAGAGCAGTTGCACGTTGGAATTCGTTCACCACGCTTCTCAGGCTGAATGCCGGGCCCCGAGGAGCGAGGCGTTCACAGAGTATATGATCTTCATTGGTTAGGCGGGCCGTTCCACGCGTGGGCGTTTTGCTCAATTCTGAACCGCCTGGCATTCGACAACCTACGACAGACCATAGTTGGCTGGGCCAGCGTTGGTGTAATGCTATCACCTGAGACGAATCCCCCTCTAGGCGACCCCATGTTAGATTTGCCCGCGAATCCTTACCTGGAACAAGAAGTTCTGACCGCTTCGCCTGCCAAACTACGCTGGTTATTGATCAACAAAAGCGTGCAACTTTGCCGAATCGTCGACCAACTGTGGCAAGTGCATGATTACGCGGCCGCCTCGCAATGGACGCTGCGTCTGCGCGACGTGATCACGGAGCTGCTATCGGGTGTCCATGGCACTGATCCCTTGTCCAAGCGCGTAGCCGACTTGTACGTGTTCATGCTCAAGTTGCTAACCCAAGCCGAACAATCCCAAGAGATTAAGCAGCTTCACGAACTTCAAGGTCTGCTGGAAATCGAAGCCGAGACATGGCTCCTGGTGCAACAGCAGTCAGCCGGCGTAACACCAGGCCAATCGCTTGGGGAAACCGCTGGCGCTGGCCCCCATCTGCTGGGCGATCGACCTACAACGGCCGTGCCCTATCCAACTTTTAACCTGGCTAGCGACGGCGAGAGTTCGTTCAGTATCGATGCCTAATTCGACAGGTGGCATCTGGCAGGATAGGCAAGTTGTGTCGTGTCAGCGATTTTAGGTAGCCACCGCTGCCAAGAGGTGGATTTCGCTACCAGCCGAGTCCGTTAACGGTCCACCGTCTGGCGACGGGTGGCTACGGCGACGGTGGCTACGCGAAGCGCGGTTGAGGCTATTTGTGAAGGTGGCAGGTGCCACCTTCGCAATTTTTGCCGGCCAAACGGTAACGCCGGCGGGCGACCCACCGATGCATGGCTCGCCACAGCGGTTGACTCCACGGCAGATGCATCAGCGGAGCTAACAACCATAACGCTGGCATCCGAAGGCTCAAGTAACCTACGGCGTCGGCACCTCCATACCTGCCACCCTCTTTCGTAACCACCCACATTTGATCCATCAGCGCGTCGAACGATAGCTCTGGATAACGCTCGGCCACGCGTTGGTCATGCAAACTGATGAACGCTAATCGACTGGTCCAATCCAATCGGAACAGTCGCATCACTAGACTACGACAGAAATTGCATTGCCCATCCCAGATCACGATATCTCGCCCCGTGTTTTTATCGGGGTCAGGCAAGCGTGACTGTGATTGATCGATGGGTTTAAGCATAACGGGTGTTCAGGGCGGCGATTACTCTACGCCCACGGCCTTTTTCTGTTTGTACAGGTACGGGTTCAAGGAAGCATCGTTATACATCTTCATTTGGCGGTAGGTCTTATGTCGTTTTTCGCCGGCGAAGATATCGCTTAGCAATTCTTGCAGACCGTTACCGAGATCACGTTGTTGTTCGCGACACATTTGAATGCGTGCCCCAACTTTGTCCAAATGAGATACATCTACGTCGGAACGCTCGATCTGCTCTTCGTAATGGTAGAGCCTCAAGGCCATGATACTCAGTCGATCGATCGTGCTGCCGGGGGTTTCGGTATTTTGCCGCGCACCGGCTTTGGGAGTCACTTGCAACTGCCGCAGCATTTCTGTGATGGCGTCATCTAACTTCTCGATCGCGTCGTTTCGCTGCTGATTGAACTTGTCGATTCTCCGCTTGACCTGCGCGATCTCGGCGTCGCTTGCTTCGGGACTGCGAGCAATATCCTCTTGATGCCACAGTTCGAAGTTAAAAATATGTTGCTGGCAAACCAACTCGAGGAAGCCGGTCTGGTCGTTAAGAATTGGATCCAGATGCCAGGCCGCGACGGTAGCCGCGTGCAATTTCATGATTTCGTCGACGTCAATCATCTTGATTCGCTCCCTCTATTGGCGACACTCGGAACATCCATTGCCCACATCCTACGATGTGGCCCCGATTCAGGACAAGTGGGAATGGCAGGTGGCGAAAGCTGGATCGACCTTGAGGCCTGGCGCAAAAAGGGCAAGCGAATTTTCCAAGCTGGCCGGTTCTAACGGCCGATAAGTCAACTAACTTGTCTCTCCATGGAAAAGGATTCGCCATGCGACTGCATATGCGTTTTTGGTTTCAAACCGCTACCCTGGGCCTGAGTGTTTCAATCCTCAGCCTTTCGCACCTAGGCTCGACGGCGTTGGCACAACGACCGGTGGTCCCTGGGTCAGGAGTGGAACTGACGCAAGTCGGGGATGATTTCGAGGACCCCAATTGGGGCTACATTTATAATAACCCGAAGAGCACGGAAGACATTAACGAACAGCAGAACAATCCGTTGGGCAAGTCGAACAACGGTCGCTGGTACGAAGGTATCAAGCGCGGGCAACCAGACCTGATCAAACGCGTGCCCACTCCACCCGATGGATTGCCCGGCAGTACCGGTTCG
The DNA here is from genome assembly GCA_020846515.1 of Pirellulaceae bacterium. Classification (GTDB taxonomy): domain Bacteria; phylum Planctomycetota; class Planctomycetia; order Pirellulales; family Pirellulaceae; genus Aureliella. Next base: position 2,834 of record JADLDX010001033.1, on the reverse strand, counting down.
ATGCTCATGCAGTCGCTGTTCACTGGTATCCCGAACAAGCCCAGCCGCCAGATGCATCAAGAAGACTTCATTGCCAATGTGCAATATCGCATTGGTGGCCCCATCGCTGTTTCCAAGACACCCAGCGTGACGACGCGCGTTTTCTTGCCGCCGATCAATGAATGGGAGAAGCGATCAGGTCCACAGTTCGCTTTCCGCGCGGCGGTTGAAACAACCAAGATGAGCGAAAAACAAGTGTTCCTATTCTCTTCCAAACAAGAGGAGAACGAGGTCTACTGGCCTGGACTGTTCATCGTGCTGGATAGCAAACATCAGACCGGCAAGAAAGATGATTACGCTTACTTCCGCGTCCGCGCGGCCCGCAACGGCGGCGACTTTAAGGGGCCGCAGATTACGCAAACCGGTTGGTGGACGTTGGGCTTGTCATTTACGCCTGATGGCATGGTGCACTACTATGCTCGTCCCGGTGTCGATAACTTGACCGAAGAGGACTATATCACTTCGCAGTACCCTTATGGATACAAATGCGAGCGGTTCCGGACCTTCTTCTACAATGTGGTCAATGGCGATGATGGGCGGACTTGGTCCACGGCCTGGATTGTCGATGACCCCAAGGTCTTTATCGGCGAGACACCGCGCGTAGCCCGCGTTCCCGGTGGCGCTTCGTCCAGGATTCGATAACGCTTTCATGATCATTGAAGGCTTGATAACTTGCGCCGCCAGCGGTGCGACCACACCGCATGTGGCCGCGCTCGGGCCAGTCGTCGATGTGCAGCTCGCGCAGTGGACCTTGCGGCCATTTCAGTCATCGCGCGTGTTTTCGACGCTGCGTCAATCGTCGACTTGCGTCTTTCATGTCATCGATGACGCTTTGGCGATCGTGCAATTGGTCCTGGGCGAAACTCCCGAGTTGTCGTTTCGACGAACCGCCCTCGGCGGCTGGATCATTGAACAGGCCTGCCATTGGTATGAACTGGAAATCATCGCATGGGACGTAGCGCAGCCGCGCAGCGAGGCGACGGCCAGGCTGGTCGGCTCAGGTGACCTGCGTCCTTTCTGGGGTTGGAACCGCGCCAAACATGCGTTGCTGGAAGCCGCCATTCTGATCTCGCGAGAATCGCTGATCCCCGCCCAGCAACTGGATCAGCAACTGGACGCCCTGACCTCAGCCATCGAAAAAACCGCTGGGCCTCAGGAAAGGCGGGCTTGGGATCTCATTGAAAACTGGCGCCATCAGCGTGCAACTCGACCCGAGTAATCTATTACAATAAGACCGACGTTAGGCGGCCAGCAGTCAGCACTCTGGGCCGTACCATGCCTGTATCTCTCAGGTAAACTTTGCCTACCGTCATTTCTTGCCACCATTTCCTGCCACCCTTTCTTGCCAAGGTCGATGCGATGCCCACTCGTTTCCGTTCTGTCCTACCATGTGGATACCTGCCTTATAGTCCAATACTCTTGGCAGCCTGGCTCTGCACGTTGATCACTTGCCCATCGACCAGGCTGCTTCAGGCTGAGGATTGGTTGCAGTTTCGAGGTACGATTGGCGATGGTGAAAGTCGCGTCGTAGATTTGCCTACCAGTTGGTCAGCGACTGAACATATTAAATGGCGCTGTGAGCTGCCCGGTGAGGGCTGGTCCAGTCCCACTGTCCTGGGCAACCGCATTTATGTATCGGCAGCTATACCCACTTCTGAGCCTGCAGCCGCCGACTCCAAGGCTCCAGCTTCTAGCGAGCGTGAATTGGCGCTGCTGATGATCGACGCGACCAGCGGCAAACTGGTGCAGCGCGTCAAGCTCTTCACTCAACCTGCCGCAACACCGAAGATCCATTCCAAGAACAGTCATGCCAGCCCAACGCCGATCATCGCTGGCGATCGAATTTATGTTCACTTCGGACATCTGGGCACAGCTTGCACAACTCTGGATGGCAAAATCATTTGGAGCAATGACAAGTTGTCTTACGCGCCCGTTCATGGCAACGGTGGTTCGCCAGCGTTAGTTGGCAAGTCACTGATTTTCTCGCAAGATGGTTCGGAGAAGGGCAAGGTCATCGCGCTGAATGCTGACACGGGCGATGTCATGTGGGAAGTACCACGTGAAGTTGAAGCCACGAAGAAGTTTTCATTCTGTACGCCGCTAGTGCTGGAGTCCAACGGCCAAGCGCAAGTCATTCTGCCGGGCTCCAACGTCGTGCAGAGCTTGGATGCTGCCACGGGCAAGGAAATTTGGCGTGTGCGATACGAAGGCTACAGCGTTATTCCGCGTCCGATTGTAGCCGGAGGCTTGATCATGATCTGCACGGGCTATGATCGTCCAACCTTGATCGCCATTCGTCCCGGAGGTCAGGGCGATGTTACGGATACACACGTAGCCTGGCAAACCAAAACAGGCGTGCCTCATACGCCCAGTTTGAATACTCGCGATGGTCTGCTGTTTATGGTCAGCGATAGTGGCATCGCCAGTTGCCTAGAGGCGGCCACGGGTAAAGAACTGTGGAAGGAACGTATCGGCGGAAATTTCTCAGCCTCGCCGCTGCTGGCAGGTGACAATCTTTATCTGCTCAGCGAAGAAGGCGATACGACGATCGTCAAGGCGGATCGCACATTCAAACAAGTCGCCCGCAATCGCCTCGAGGATCGCACGCTTGCCTCAATGGCCGTGATCGATCGCGACCTACTGATTCGCTCCAAAAGCGGACTGTGGCGCGTGACTAAGTAGTGAACTAACCCTCCCGCTGCGTAGCAGCGGGAGGGTCGGCTGGCGGCAGCTCAGCCGGGGAGGGGGCCTCCCGTGCTAACCCAAGCATAAATCACTTCGCCGCTAACTCGCCT
>JADLDX010001032.1 GCA_020846515.1 Pirellulaceae bacterium | reverse complement strand
TCAGTCGGGTAGAGACCAGCGATCAGGAATTTGCTTGGCTACGAGTATTTGCCGACAACGCCGCGGTTGCCATCGCCAATGCGACAGCGTTTGAAGAAATCGAGTCCCTCAGAAACCGACTCGAACAAGAAAACGAATATCTCCGTGAAGAAGTCCAACAGTCCGCGATCTTTGGTGATTTGCTTGGACAGGCCCCGGCACTACAAGCGGTTACTCGTCAGATAGAGCTTGTGGCGCCCACGGATTCTGCGGTGTTGATCCTTGGCGAAAGCGGTACGGGTAAGGAAGTCGTCGCGCGTGAAATCCATCGCCATAGTCGACGCTCCGATCGTCCCTTGATCAAAGTCAACTGTGCCGCCATACCACGCGAACTCTATGAGAGCGAATTCTTTGGGCATGCCAAGGGTTCATTTACTGGTGCGCTACGTGATCGGATCGGTCGTTTTGAACTCGCCGATAAAGGGACGCTTTTTCTGGATGAGATCGGGGAAATACCGCTGGACTTGCAGTCGAAGTTATTGCGAGTCTTGCAAGAGGGCGAATTAGAACGAATTGGTGAAGAACGCACGCGTCGCGTCGACGTTCGCATTATTGCGGCCACGAATCGCAATTTGAAATCCGAAGCCGAGGCTGGCCGCTTCCGTCAGGATTTGTATTATCGATTGAGTGTATTCCCGATGGATTTGCCGCCGCTTCGCAAACGGCCCGAGGACATCCCGTTGCTTGCCGAGCATTTCCTGGCTCGATATGCCAGGCAACTTGGACGATCGCGTCTGCGGTTGACCTTGGCTAACGTTCAGGAATTGCAGCGCTATGAGTGGCCTGGTAACGTTCGCGAGTTGCAGCATGTTTTAGAGCGAGCGTGTATCATCGCGACCGATGGTCGTTTGAAGTTCGACTTGGTCAATACTCCACCGAAGCCGTCGGAGGCCAAGGCAATCGCGAGTGTTTCCGACAAAATTCTCACCGAATCCGAGATCCGCGAACTTGAAGCAGATAACATCCGTGCGGCCCTGGGGGCTTCGCGTGGAAAAATCTATGGCAGCGACGGTGCCGCGATGAAGCTCGGTATGAAACCCACGACACTCAGCTCGCGCATTAAAGCCTTGGGTATCCACTGAATCAGGACAAGGTTTGTTTTCCAGTTCATTTGGATTGTCGACTGAAATGAGTAAGTCCTTGGATATCCGGCGACAAGCTACTTTGTTCTTCAATAACGCTCCAACGGCGTTAACGCACTGTCGATATCAATACAACCGAATTCAAGCAGACCTCATAGCTGCTCATGTAACGCTCTGTCGTGAAGATGAAGTTGTTGATTGGTCGGCGTTTGAGCAACGGGTTGCAAGCATTGGACAAGTGCATCTGGAAATGAAGTTCGGGAGGCCAGTCAGAGATGGCAACTCCGTGTTGTTACCTGCCATCGAAGGTGTGGAAGCTTTCGGCGCTTTACGAAGAACCTTGCTATCTGATGGTACGTCTGAGCCCAGGCCAATGAATGCGCATGTCACCATCATCCATCCGAGAAATGGCATTTGTACAGATGCGATATTCATGGAAGTCTCACAAATTCTGCAACCATTTTCATGGACGTTCAGCGAGATTGCACTGATCGAGCAACAACATGGAGGTCCGTGGACGACATTGTCTCGCTACAGCCAGGCCAAGCGAAACTAGTCCGAAGCCGGAATCCCAAATACCTGCGTGACCAACCTAGTCCACCGCTCCCCCGACACTCTTTCATCAAAGGAGTGTCACCATGCGACGGAAGCCACAAGTGTTTAGATTTGACGAGGAAGCGTCAATTGAGCGGGCCAGGATCGAAGCGCTCGTGGGCGAGGAGGTGCCCCTTAGCTGCAAATATTGTCTGGGCGCTCGTCCTCGATTGGTGAGCATCGACGGCGATTTCGCTGTGCTACAATTTCCGAACGGCGCTCGGATGGAACGAGTGCCGCTGCGGGATCTGGTGGATGATAGTGGGTATTGGAAGCGGTAACACCTGATCGCTAATGCTGCGTTAGCCACGGTTGTCGCTAAAAAACCGCGGCTAACGCCTAGCGGCTGATTCAAAGTGGCGCTTTCCAATTAGTCATTAATTGCCATACTAGTGCGACTGACGCAGCCTTGGTTGGCTTGAGTCACCGTGGCGGCGAAGTCGGCGAGATATCCTCTTCGGTACTGGATCGGCATCGGCTGCCATTTGGCTCGGCGCAGCCCAAGTTCATCGTCCCCAACATGTAAGGTCACTTCGCCTTTTAAAAGATCGAACGATATAACATCGTTGTCTTCTACCAGAGCAATTGGGCCACCCAGTACCGCTTCGGGACAACAATGGATGCCGATCGCGCCATGGGAGATCCCAGAAATCCGCGTGTCGGACACGACAGCCACCTTACCAACCAACTCCGGGATACTCAGTGCCGACGTCGCGATCACGATTTCGGGCATACCAGAGGCCACCGGCCCAAGCTCGCGAATGACGACTACATGGCCAGGCTTGATCGTTCTCTGGTTCACTGCGTCGACGACCTGCTTTCCACTGGTAAAGCAGATCGCAGGTCCTCGGAACCGTGGCTCGCTCAAGCTGCTGACTTTGAAGACCATTCCGTCTGGTGCGAGGTTGCCGAAGCAGACTTGCATGTCGGCAAACGGTTTGAACGGCAAGTTGGTGGGGGCGATCAGCGTATGGCCGGCCGGCGGCTCTTTGGCATTCTGTACATTCTCCTGAAGAGTCCCGCCTGTTACAGTGATCTGGCTACCGTCAAGCAGCCCTGCTGTCATGAGATGCTTCAGCAGAACCGAAGTTCCACCGATACGATGCAGCTCCACCATCGTGTGCTCGCCGCGCGGCGCGAAGTTGCATAACACGGGTGTTTGCCGGAAGATCGATTGCATGTCTGCCAACGAAAAATTGACTTTGGCTTCGTGCGCTAACGCCAACAAATGCAGGATCGCGTTGGTGGATCCTCCAGCGGCTGCGATCGTAACCGCGGCGTTTCGAAAGGATTTCGCGTTTAAGATATCGCGAGGCCTCAATTGCATCTCCAGCAGGCGTCGAACCAGTGCGCCGGCATTTTGACACTCTACCTCTTTTTCAGGATCTATAGCTGGCGTCGAGCTGCTTTGCGGTGGCATGAGGCCAATGGCTTCCATGGCCAGTCCCCATGTATTGAACGAGGCGGCAATGCCACACCCGCCAGGACCTGGGCATGCGAAACGTCGGACCGCATCCGCATCAACTTGTGAAGCGATGCCCGCGTCCGCATCCGCCTGAACATCATAAACGTCTCGGATCGAGATATTGCGACCCTGGTAGCAGCCAGGTTGAATGCTGCCTCCGCTCAAGATAACGCCCGGATAGTTGGTCCGCGCGAGTGCCATGGCAAAGCCGGGCCCGTTCTTGTCGCAGTGGTGCAGGCCGATCATGGCGTCATAGCAATGCGCTGTGATCACGCATTCTGCCGAACTCGCGATCAAGTTGCGTGAGACCAGACTTGCACTTCCCCCTTCCAGCCCTTGCGTCAAGTTATCGCTAACGGCCGGCGTCCCGAATGGAAATCCAAGTAATCCTGCGTCTCGACAGCCTGCGGCAACTCGTCTGGCCAGTTCGTAGGCGTGCGCGTTGCAAAGATTACCTTCCAGCAGTGGCACGCCTATGCCGACCTGCGGCTTGGCAAAGTCCTCATCGCTAAACTTCAGTCCATGAAAAAAGGACTTCACACCCGGCTGCCAGCCAGATGTCAGCGTACGACTATTCCAGTTCATCTGCGTCATGAACGACACCTCCCTTTGATAGTGGATCCTCTACCATATACTGCTCTACAAGCCAAGCTGTTTCGATCGTCGACGATCGTCGACGATCGCTCCGCGATCGTACGGTTCGGTGGTACGTTTCGGTCATGCGTTTCGATCGCGGAGCGATCGACGACAGTGTGCTTCGATCGCGGAGCGATCGACAACAATTTTGCGCTGCTACCGGTTTCCAAAGGGCGCTAGGATGGAAGGAGTGCCGTTGCGGTATCTTGACTGTGATAGTGGTTATTGGAAATAGTAAGATTGAGCACTGGTTCGAGGTTTCAGTAATGCGTGGTTCACTCGGCCGCAAGCCGTTCTGGTCACCAGTGTTGACAGCTATTGATGAACGTACAATCATTACCTCTGCAGATACCAGGAGCGTGTATTTCAGGGAGCAACGTTGGCTACGACAATTCATCAGCTAAAGTCAGAAAAGAGTCAGACGTACCTGGCGGTATTGACGGGCGCAACAACTCTCGTCGCGGCAATTGCCCTGTCGCTTGAATTGACATCAACATTAGAGGCGGTTTCGTTCATAACGGGAGCTCTTTGCGTCTGGCTTGTGGTTAGGGAGAATGTCTGGAACTTCCCCATAGGGCTACTGAATGTGGCAACATTTAGTATCGTGTTCTTTCAGGCACGATTATTTGCCGATGCGGGACTGCAAGTTGTCTATTTTGTCCTGGGAATCTTGGGCTGGAGGCTTTGGCTTCGCGGGGGCGAGAACCATACTCAGCTAAGCCTAAGTCGCATCGGCAGGGTCGAATCGGCGGGGCTAGGCCTCTTCGTCTTTGTAAGTACGTTGTGCCTTTGGCTGACCCTTCATCATCTAGGCGGCTCGGCGTCGTTCTGGGATGCGTTGACGACATCGCTCAGCCTCGCTTCGCAGTGGATGCTAAACCGCAAGCAATTGGAAAACTGGCTGGGTTGGATCGTTGTTGATACGATTTACATACCGCTCTACGTTTCCAAAGGTCTTTACCTAACAGCGATCCTTTACGCGATTTTCCTGTGCATGGCGATAATCGGTTGGAAACAATGGCATCGATCTTGGAACGTGGCTTCAGAATTGCCTAATAAAGGGACTGCCTAACATGACGTTAGGATTTGTCGTTGGAAAGTTCTATCCCCCACACCGTGGCCACAAACATCTCATTGACACTGCGCGAAAACAGGTCGATGAACTGATCATCATGCTTGCCGCTCACCCTTCGCAGTCGATTCCCGGTGAAGTGCGTTATGCTTGGTTACGCGAGATCCATCCCGATTGTGACGTGCGTTTGGTGGC
>JADLDX010001031.1 GCA_020846515.1 Pirellulaceae bacterium | reverse complement strand
CTTCTTCAGGCTAATGAGATACCTCATCAGGTCATCGAATTCTTGTCGGTTGTTCAGCGAGCGCACCAAACCATCGGGCATGATCGAGACTTTTGACTCGACTACTTGATCGATCGAATCAGCGGGAATAGTGATCGGCTTCGGCTCCGAAACATTTCGCAGAACAATGCCCTTGTCGTTTTCCGAAATGCGAATTCCGGAGACCACTTTGCTTTCAGTGGTGATCACGTTGACCTGAGCGAATTCCTTCTCGATATGCCGCGAAGGATACAGAACTCCGCTGACCCAATCTTCTGGCTTCATCGGTCTGGATATCTTGGTCAAATCCGGTCCTAGCTTTGGTGCGCTGCCCGGTGGGTCATGGCAGGCAAAGCATGAGGCTGCAGAAGTGTAAAACAAGCGTTTGCCGCGTTCCACGTCTCCATTCTTCTCGGCAATCATGGCCACTTCTTGCGGTGTCAGTGCCAACAGTTCTTTCTCCAATTCAACGTTGTTGACCACGACAGGCGCTTGCAGATCCTCCTTCGACATTAACTCTTTCTCAAGCGGATGGAGCGCTTCGAGCTCTTCTGGTTTCCAGAATGTCGTTCGATCCTTAGAGGCTGCCCGAACTCTGGCTACAGTCGCAGCGTCGATCGGGGATGCTTTGTTGCCCCAGGTGTTCCGAACGAACGTCAACACGTCCGCCATGTCTTTGTCGCTCAGTAAGTCTCGGAATGCCGTCATGGGCGGTACGCCTCGCGACGGGTCATAGATCTTGCCACCAACTTGCATCTTGCCCCACATGCCGTGCAACGCCAGCTTGATTAAACGCTCTTCATTGCCCGTGACCCAGGGACTGGCAACTAGCGGTGGGTAGACAGCTCCATTGCCCAATCCGTTGGTTTGATGACAGGTCGCACAGTGCGCTTCGCGTTGGAAAATTTCGCTGCCGCGTTTGTAGGCGTCTCTTAGCTCCCGATCCAAGTGCCGCGGAGGGTTGTAGTTGACAACGTTCAGCTCTGGCGGCGCCGCGAAATCGGCAGCCAACTTCGCATCGAACTTCGTCCAGAAGTGCTCGACTGTCCTGGCAGCCACGACCGCATGTGGCACGCTCGCACCGAGCAGTTTGTTTAGCACAGCGTGGTTGGTGACGTTATGCTGCTGATGTAGCCAGAGAGCCTCAAGCAGATGGTGAGCTTCGTTTTCGTCTTTCGGGTCAAAATCTTTTGCCCAGGCCTGAGCCGCTGCGATTACGGCGTCAGAATCGCGAGCACTCAATTCGATACGACATCGATGACGCACGCCATCCACGGGATGCTTCAGGTTCTCAAGCAGCTTTTCAATGCTCTGACCGTGAATCGCAACTGGTTTCTGCAGAGGTCGATCTTTGACCGTCAAGCGTAAGATCCGGCCGTGAGTATGGTCTCGACTCGGATCGCGAATATTGTGCTGCATATGACCGATGATCATGTTGTGCCAATCGGCCACGTAGAGTGCGCCGTCTTCGCCAACGATCGCGTCGCTGGGACGAAAGTTGCGGTCCTCTCCGCTGAGCAACTCTTGCACGGGCGTGCCCCAGACGTGTCCGTATTCCCGTTTGCCGCCATCACCGAGATTCAGGTCATATTGTTTGATACCCAAAAAGCCGATGACGTTCAGTACCAGGAAGTCCTGCTGCATGTCGTCCGGAAAATGGCCTGATGACAGGATCTCGTTCGCTGGAACGGGACGGAATTCTTTCTCCAACAGAGTGTGCATTTGAAAGCCGTTGTTCTTCGGCCGAACCTGGTACGACTTACCACCGGTTCCATCGTTGGCGTACAAGTAACCCCAGCGATCAAAGCTGGTGCCGTGCGGGTTCGGACTGTTGGCTGCAATCGGAGTAATCGCAAATGTTCGAGGATCGAAACGGTACATGCCCGATCCACCCGTATTCAAGTTCTGCTTCCAGGGCGTTTCGTGATTGTGAACCAGGAAGATACCGCTTTGCCAATAGATCCCGCCGTCAGGACCGTAGATCAGATTGTTAGCAGCATGGTGTGTATCCGACGTTCCCAAACCTTGCAGAATCGGGTAGCGAACATCTGCCTTGTCATCTCCGTCCGTGTCCTTCAGAAACAGCAGGTCGGGGCCTGATGTCACCAACACGCCGCCTCCCCAAAACTCAAATCCTAGCGGGTTATGCACGCGCGCAAAAATCTTACGTTCGTCCGCCACACCGTCGCGATTGGTGTCTTCAAAAATCATCAAGCTGTCTTTGAGTTCATCGCCAGGCTGCCACTTGGGATAAGAATTCCAACTAGCGGCCCACAGCCTGCCTTTTCCGTCTACTTGCAGTTGCACCGGATTGGCAAAATCGGGAAACATGACTTCAGATGCGAAGACGTTTAGTTCAAATCCATCCGGGACCTTGATCTGCTTCCTACTTTCTTCAGGGCTCAGATAGTCCAGGCTGCCTTCCTTTTGTGCGCTGGAACTTTTGCTCCCACCGCCCACATTGGACTTCACTGCCACGGGAGCCGGCACATTCGAGTCGTCGGGCTTAATCGACTGGCCATTGGCGGCCGCCCAAATCACAACGTCGCGGTTGGCGGTCATCAAGTCCAGCATCTTCAGTTCGTGAACCAATACATCGGCATTGGTTTGCCCGTCCACAAAGCTGAGCGTTGACCGACTACCCCAGATGTCATTCCCGTCGGTCGCGCGGTAACGATTGTGCCAATGCCAGTCCTTGTCGGCCACCGCATCATAGACCATCGACAGCGACTCGCCGGCGCTCACCGATTTTCCGATCAATCGCTCAGCGATGACATCTGCCAGCTTACGGTAGCCCTTGGCGTTCAGATGGATGCCATTGAGTGTCAAAGGTTCTTCAGTGGTCTCGTACAGTTTCATAGTCGGAGTGAACAGGTCAACAAATGTCGCGCCTGACACGACCGCAGCTTCTTTGGTTGCATTGGTATATGCACTAAGATTTGCATTCAGCTCTTTACCGTCAGGCAGGTTGCGGTTGCCTGTATTCTCATACGCGATTGGGCTGAACAGAACAAATCGTGCCTCGACGCCAGCTTCCTTACGCAATGCACGATACTTGTTGACCAGGTTGACCAATTCGGTCTGATACGCCGCCGCTCCGCTCGGACCGGCATGGGACTCGTTGGATCCGTACATGATCCAGACCACGCTGGGCGCGACATGTTTAAGATACTCAGTATCGTTGGTAAAGCCTTGGTCGCGAGGGCGCACGTTGACGACGTCGCCCGAGAAGCTCATATTCCGGATACGAACATTCTTGCCCTTCAAATTCGCCTGCAATAGCGCTTCGACCCACGGGTCATGCTGCATGCGATCAGCCAGGCCGTTGCCGAAAACGGCCACGATATCGTTTTGCTTGAATTCAAACGGCACATCGGCCTCAGCGCGCGATTCAGGCAGGAGGGCAAAGATCGCGGCCAACATCCAGAACGTGGACACCAGCGAGCGCCGAAGTAGAGAACGAGGAGGTTTAAAGGGTAGGCATTGCATGGGGTATCTCATTCAGTGTAAAGAACTCATCGAGTTGGGATTTCGTTGACGGTATAGTACGCATGGCGGTGCAATAACGCATCTCCATCGCGTGAGCGAACTCCAGCCAGGTCAAACTCATAGACAAATCCAGGCTCAAGGCCTTCAAACGCGACATCGGCGGAGAGGCCGTCGTCGGCGAGTACCACAGATTGTATCTCTGGCTCTTTTTTGTCAATCTCAGGCCCGCCATAGCCAGCATGGTAAGGATGGGTGAATGACGAGATAACGTAGGAGGACTTCGCATTGCCTGTGACGGAATCTACCGGTTTCGTAAACGAGATATGAAAGCCGTTTGGAGCAATCGTCACTCGTTTGATCTCGAAAGGCATCTTGCCGCTCCACTCTACGCGCTGGATAGCGAATGGCTTGATGCCGCGCACGGGCCAGCCGCGATTGGTGCCACCACACAGCAGGTTACCACTCGGAGTGAACTCAACATTGAGAATGCCTGTCGAAAGGCCCTCGCGAAACGGATAGCAGGCACCCTGCCAGACGCCATTAATCTGCTCTGTGGTAGCCCTCATAAGTATCGATTGCGTGTAATCACCTAAGAACATTTGATTCTCAAAGGGTCCAAACTTGCCTCCGGTGCGATCCACATTGAAGGCTGTAATCGACCGTCCCATGCGGATGTAAGGGAAAATCACCGCGTACGGAACCAACTGCTTAACCCGCTTTTTCTCAGTCACAATCCGACTTCCCGAGTTCGGTGCTACAGGTACGGGACCTAGTTCAGGCGAGTACGGGTACCAGTTAAAACTGGCTGGATGACCGTGAAAGCTGTTGGGAGGCACCGCTTTCAAACTGCAGGAACAGTTCCATGGCCCTTGGCTCTCGATATAGAAGAGCGAATCATGCTCATCGAAACCGATACCGCCCGGACTCCGCAAACCGCTGGCGAAAGCAGTTGTTTTTCCATCTGGTGCGACCTTCATGATAAAGCCACGATTCAGAGCATGCGAGTAGTAGGACGCTGAGAGCCCTAGGGCTACGAACTGATTTCCCTCGGCATCCAATTTTGATCCAAATGCATACTCGTGGTAATTAGCGTAACCCCACGCGTCGGAAATCGTTTCAAATCGATCAGCCACGCCATCGCCATTTGAGTCGCTGACACGACTCAATTCACAACTCTGCGTGACTCGCAGAGCATCATCTTTCCAGGTTAGCCCAAATATCTCATCGAGTCCCGAAGCAAAACGATGAAACTTCGGAATGGGCTTGGGCGCGTCGACACCTTCGATGAAAAAGATCTCGCCATGTCGCGTGCCCACTGCGATGCGGCTGTCTGGCAAAACGGCAAACGCTCCCGCTTCGATGACTGTATCCTTGGGCAATGGGATGTTGACGATCGGATAGAACTCACGTTCACGCTCCTCGGTCCCCCAACGCTCTCCAACATCTTCCGCTCGCAATGAAGCGGAAATGAAGACGCTGATTGCAAGCAGGACGCAAGCAGTATAAGCCCCAACAACTCCGTGGGAGAAAAGACGCTTGGCGATATCCACTGTGTTGAGCAGCTTACTATTTCTTGAGTGGTTCATACTGTACCTCCAATGAGGATATGCCTTGAGGGATTTGCAGCCGCAACAACAACTCAAGCCGTTTTGGCTCGTCCGACAATAAACGCAAACGCGTCTCACTGGGAGGAATCGATAGTCGCATCCGATCGTCGCGAAAGACCTGATCGCTCTCTTGCCTGATGTCGCCGACAAACGCGCGAAACCAAATTGTCTGGGGTAGTGGGGAATCAAACTTCAATACTCGTTGGAGCATTCTGTTTCCGTCACCTCCGATGGCGACCGTTCGGTCTTCAATCTCCAAATTGCCACTTCGATATTGAAATGTCGGAATGAACAACTTGTCCAAGAAATAACCGCGGAATTGATAGCCGACATTCTTAGGGTACAAAGGATTTGGATTAGCGGGTGCCTCCTTGGTCATCACAGGCAAGAGCGGCCACGGGGCGTTATCGTCCTCAAGCGCGGCGAAAGAAACATCTTGAGCCAATTGGATCGATTGATTGGCTGGATTGAAGTCTCCCGAGCCCTGCCCGCTCCAGTTGACGCTCACGAACTCGCCTTCCCAAATTGCCGACAGCGTGCCAGTCTCAGCATTGAAGGCATAGCTCAGCTTCTCAGGCAGTCCAACGGCGATCCCGCGAAAGCCGGCCACGCGACTTCGTCCGCGATGAATAACTGCCGTGTCGCCAACCACAAGTTTCGTTCCGACCGCGCGAACACCAGATGGATCAGCGGCCGATGTACCCAGCGATAGGTAGTACCATATCGCCTCGATTTGACGATTCGTATCACCATCTAAGATGTTTGTGAAGGCTGCCACGCCACCCGGCCAGGCAGTCGGCATCACTGTTCGTGGGCGGAACGCACCTGGGTTTCGTAGATAGCTATGAAACCAGGCTGGTTGTAGTCGCTCGGTACTGGTCAGCAAGTCGATACCTTGATTGGTGATCGCTGCTTTTCCATTGAATTTGTGGCAGGCGACGCAGTTGGCCCCTTTGTCACCCAGCAATTCTCGTCCAGCGGCTCGGATCAGCTTCTCACGCTGTCTTTCCTCTTCGCTACGGCTCTCCGGCTTGGGCAGCTTCATCTCAGGGCCAGTCAATGTATCCAGACGACTAAAGAGCTCGGGCAGATGCGAAAGGTTGTTTTCACCATACTGTGGCATACGCGTCGCCATATAGTGCCGCACACTTTCGCCATCGAAGAGCACCTTCTTCATCCAAGCTGATTGCAGTTTGGCTCCCATCCAGGTTAACGGTGGCGGGATGCGACCGTCGTCCCCCAGAATCAATTGGCTACCCTTAAAGAATGCGTTGTGAGCGTCATGAACTCCACCATAGTCATCGCGAACGTGACAATTGATACACCGCAAAGCCGTCAAGGTCTTGGCCAAAACCTCTTTGTCCGATTCGACAACCTGGTCCGCGCGGACTGCGGCGGCCACTGCTGAAACCTGATTCGCGTCGAGCACGAAACGCGGGCTGCGTCCACGAACTTTCGAATCAGCCGTGCCCTCGCTCAGCGTTGCCAGACAACCTGCATTCAGATTTGCAGACTTCAGTGAACTAACAGCGGTTGCGGCTTCAAAACCTGGAAGTGAATGACATGCGTTACAGTTCAAGGCTCGAAAATGTTCTTTGCCGGCCTGGACTAGTTCCGCCTTCGGAACCAGCGACTTGCTGGCCGGTTTTTGCTCGCCAACGAGATAACCAGCGATCGCCAGCGCTTCGGTCGGAGTCAATTTCATATCGGGCATGCGCCCGGAACTGCGAACCTTGAGCGGCTGAAACAGGAACTCACTCAGCGAATGCACTGTGTACTTGGCAGAAACATGACTCAGAGCGATAGCCGATGGCTTGATCGCTTTTCTAGCTGCTTTCGCCGGATCGAGGTCTTCTTCAGGCTCTTCATCAACGCTTGGTTCTGGCGCCTTGGGTGTCTCTTGGGGACCATGGCAGGCCACGCAGCCGATCGAATGAAACAGCTCATAGCCTTGCTGTCGATCGATCGGCTCTGCGATGGCACCTGGATTTGCAGAGCGCGATTGCGAGATCAGAAAGTGCGTCAGCGACTCGGCAATGTCCTGCTTTTCAGATTCAGATTTTGACGCCAGCATGTCCGGCATCGTCGTCCCGGGATGCGCAGTGGCTGGTGAAGCGATGTAATTACGCAGAAACTCCGGTGTGACGCGCGCCCCAACATCTGTCAGATCAGGCGCGATCTTTTCGATGAGACTGTCCCGCGGAACACCACTGTGACACGCTGCGCACCGCAGTTCAGCCAACAATAAACTGCCGGCCTGAATCTGAGAAAGCGGATGATGGCCCGGTAATGCTGGATCACCTGCCATCGCCACCGAACTGGCAATCACCGTTAATATCCATACAACGTTTTTGATCATGGGTTGATTTACCGAAGTTGCGGATCTCTCGTAGCCACCGCTGCCAAGCGGTGGAAGATGAGGGTGTTTCGAATTTAAATGTGTGGGTGGAGCGGGTCCACCGTCTGTCGACGGTGGCTACGTAGTATTATTTATAGAACGTGACAGGTTGGGGTTTCACACCGAGTTCTTTGTAATTGAAACCGCTTTCGAGCGGTTCGTAGTTGCCAACAACGTCGACGCTGCGGGGCGCCGAGATCGATGCTTCCAGCCCAACGCACCAATAGGCTGCGTTGACCACAAGTCGTCGCAGGCCTTGATTCTTGAAGTCGTTCGCACTGCCCATCGTACAGTGAAAGACTCTGGCAGTAATTCCCTGGCTGGTCTGCCAGGGTTTGACCCAAGCCACTGGAAGTGGTTCCAGCTTTTCATTCGGTAAGTCATTGGGTTTGCGGCCCATGAGCGGTTGGCCCCATACCAACGCGGTGCAATCTTTCGGCAAGCTACTACCTTGCTTGTAGGTACGATAAACGTCCGAGTCACCCCAAATGTCGCTGACACCAATCAAGATCGGATGTTGCGTTTGATCCTTATCGAAAAAGCCCCGCGTGGAATCTGCGTGCCAACGTCCATGATGATTCAGGAACGTACCACCTAGGATGTCTTCTCCCCATTTGACTTGCTTGCCATCGATCTTATAAGGCAATGGTCCACGAAAACCGTGGTTGGCAGTGCGCAAGGCAATGATGGGCTTTCCGGAGTCCACATAGTTCACAATCTGGTCTAGTTCGGACTTGGGTAGCGTTAACAAACGCGTACAGAAGATAACTAAATCTGCTGAAGCGAGTTGTTCCAGACCGGGAATGTGATGTTCTTTGAATTCGGCCTCTTTGCCCTTCTCAGGATAAACCGGCAATGTCGGATCTACCTTGCCACTTGCATTGACTCCAAACAGTACCGTGCAATCGAATCCATGATGTGTGCTCAAGATCTTCGCCAGCATGGGCATTGATTGTTCACTGCGATACTCTTGCTCGGCGGCGATCAGCACAATGTGTTTGCCTTTACCGGGTCCATCGATACCTGGATACTTCAACCAGTGTGTGGTGGACACGCCCCACAGTTTCTCTAACAAGGCATGCATCTCAGGGTCATGTCTCAGAAGTTCCTCGCGGGTAAAGGGGAAGAAATCATTGCGAAAGAAGTAGGCTTCGGTGGCCTCCGCAAAGTACTCCATCGCGTTGGTCATGGCATACGAGCGTTCAAACGTATTGGGTTTGCCATTGCCAAAAGAGCGCTCGACGCGATCATACAGCCCACTTTGTTTGGCTCGCCGATAAGCGTCTTTGATTTCAGGGTTATCAAAGCCACTTGGTAGTGCTCGAAAGTGAAACGCATGAGCCAGTTCATGCAGGGCGAAGTTCGGCATTCTGCGCATCTCGGCTTCGAAATCATGAACTCCAGAAAACTCCACACCTTGCGCCATCACAGGGTCTCGACCGTTGTCTCGTAACCAGCCCGCCCCTGGATGAAACTCGGCTCCGCTTCGCCCAGGTTTATAAGACGGAGAAAAGTAAAGCGGAACTTTCTTCATCTCGGCGACCGCAGTCGCTGGTAAATCCCGCACAATTTCATCCAACATCTTTTTCAGGCCGGCCAACGCTTTAGTCGTATCGTCCGCCTCGGTCTCGAGCAGCTTTTTGGCGACGTGAACTTGCCAACCCGAAATGTCTCGCGTCTCGCGTTCAATCTGCTCCGACGTGGACTGCGATGGCGACGACGGTCCCTGCGCAGGAACATACAGAGGCCACCAAACGAGCAGGCTGGCCACCATGAATGACCTGAAAGTAAAGTTCATCGCAACTCTGTTCATTAAGCATTCATCCTTCTCGTTCACCCCCAATGACCTCAATCCGCACCATGATATCTCGCAGACTTCGATTTTTCTTGTACGGATGAGTCTACTTCGAGAATAAATGGGGTCAGGTCTTTACGCCAACGGCGTTAGATTCCATAGCCCGGGTTTCGCGGCAACGCCACGTACGCCGGGTTGGCTGCAGCAATTCTGTTTCGCGTATCTTTGTCTATGAATTCCGAGCCGCAGACTGCATGGTCGTCTCGCGAGCGAACCGAAGTTTCTCGATTACTTGGGCTTCTTTGCAACCACTAAGTAGCGTTTCGTCCTGGTGGCTGGCAGTCGATTGGTGCGAGTCATCCAATTCACCATCTCGACACGAAAGCCGATAAATTCAAGAAGATATGGAATCGTCGCCAATGATTGGCATGCAGCCAGCGGCGTCACATCGACTTCTTCTTCCCAAACACCAGTCCAACCGTCTCGACCATAGATTCCGTCAATGACAACAACGCTGCCACCCGGCTTTAGCCAATAAAGCCAGTTCTGAAATGCAACCAGCGGATCGAATAGACTGTTCACTACTTGGCGGGACAAAATAGAATCGAAGTTAGACTCTGGAAATATTTGCCGATCGTCCAGACTGTCACATCCACCTTCGACAACCGGGACCTTGGCAAGCTCCGGTTTAGATCGCAATAGTTCACGCATGTCAGGAGATGGCTCCATTGCCGTCAACACGAGGCCATCGACACGAGAGAGAATCTTCGTGAGTGCTCCCGAACCTGCGCCTACATCGAGAATAGAATGGCCCTTCAAAAGAGGACTCACTTCTTGAATATCGGCAAGGTAAGCCTCTTCATCTTCCTTGGTGAGCGTACCCACAAAGGCGTCATAGCTTTTTGCTTCGCTTTCGTTGTATTTTGCGACAAGTCGTCCATGAAACAATTCACGCGATTGGCTCCAGTTCACCATATGTCTCTCGATATTCTAGAGTCATCAGCCCAAGTTGGGCTTTGGGCAGGATGATTGGGGTCAGATCTCATTTTCTTTCGCATGCATCAACTTAGATCCAGTGAAAAGGAGACCTGACCCCATTTTTCACTTCTTGATCCAGCCGAGATCGACGAGAAAGGCGTCGGCTTCAGCGAGGGTCTTGGAGTAATCCGCGCCGCGATTGAAGAAGCCGTGGCCCGCTCCTTCGTAGCCGACCAGCTTGCACGGCCTGCCTGCCTTTTTCATCACACTCTCGAACGCGACGACGGAAGCGTAGGGAACCGTGGTGTCCTCTTTGCCATGGAGAATCAGGGTCGGCGGCGTGTGCGGGCCGATGTGATGTGCTGGCGAGACCGCCTGTGGCTCCGCGCCTATTAATTTTTCGGTGATGCGCCCAGCTTTGGACTCTGAGGGTTGCCAGCCGGCGATGGGAGCGAGCACGCACGCAGGATTGAACAGGATCATGGCGTTGGGACGTTCGTCGCTTCCGAAACCGCTGATCGTACCGGTGCAGGCGGCGAGGTGACCACCGGCAGAACCTCCTGAGGCAGCAATCTTGTTCGGATCAATGCCGAGCCGCTGGGCGTTTTCCCGAACCCAGGCAATGGCTGCCTTAGCGTCTTTCACGCATTCGACCATTTGGATGCCATGCCGAGACTTGACGCGGTAGTCGGCGGTGATCGTGATCATGCCACGCTCTGCAAAGTGCCGGGCCTGCTTCT